>NZ_JAGSXH010000210.1 GCF_018283645.1 Actinocrinis puniceicyclus
GAGTAAGAGGTAACACAGAAACCGCGGGTGCCGCCGGAAGGCGGCACCCGCGGTCAGTTGTTTTCCGGCGCCCATTCAGCGGCGGCGCCTACGCCAGGCGCCGCGCACCGGGCGGCCGGTGAGAGCGGAGACCGGGGCCAGCGCCTCGGGCGCCTCGTAGTCGCCGACCTGGCGTACGACCTGGTCGTGGACGGCGCGATCGCGGGTCGCGTAACGCTGCATCGGGTCGGCGGGCCAACCCGCCTCTCCGTATCCGCTTTCGACGATGGGGATGTCCCGCGTCTCATCCGACGCCTGATGGGCGCTGACCGTGCTGGGCGGCACGCTGGTGCCGGTTCCGTCGCCGAAGCGCGGGTCGCCCTCGCCGGCGGGGCTGTACGGCACCGGCACTGCGAGCGGGGGCGCCTGGAGCATTGTCGGCGGTGGCGCGGTGACGATCGGGTTGCCGAACACGTCGAGGACCGGCTCGCCCTCCGGCTCGACGAGCGCGGCGACATCCGCGGTCTCCGGGGAAAGCAGTGGGCTGATCCCGAGCGCGAACCGGATCACCAGGTCCGCTATCCCGGCGAGCATGATGATCAACCCGGTCGCGTGCAGGTCGAGCCACTTCGGACTGGACTGGAACGCGAAGCCGAGCACGCCGCCGACGGCGATCACGATCAGGGCTCCGACGAAGCTTGTGCGTCTCACGGTGGGTTCTCCCTCCCGGCCGCGATGACGGGCCCCGGTTCGGGCCGTAATCGGATAGGCCGTCAGATCGGCCCACCAGTACCCCGGCCTACGGCGATCATGAGCCGTTGCCCGCATGACTTGCGCGGTCGCGGTTAGAGAGTATGGCGGGCCGCCGGGCCCCGGTGCGCCGCACCGGCGGCGACACGGCCGTGGAGAGGGAGGAGCAGCCGCCATGAGTGACGAGCAAACGCGACCGCAGGAGCAGTCGGGAGCAGTCCTGCCCGAACCGGCGCAGCCGCCGGCCGAGCCCCAGCCCGAATCCGACGCCGGGCTCGTTCCCGGTGCCGGGTCCGTTTCCGAGCCTGAACTTGCTTCCGAGCCGGAGCCGGAGCCGGAGCCCGCTTCCGAGTCCGAGTCCGAGCAGGCGGCGCACGACGGCCTGCCGGAAGGGTCGCTCGCCTCCGTGGGGGAGCGCCTCGGACAGCGCGTCGCGCAGGCAGGTGAGGCGGTCGGCGACAAGGTGGCCCACGTGGGAGAAGCCGCAGCCGAGCGCGTGGCACGAGTGGGAGAGGCCACGGCGCAGCGAGTCGCGCACGTCGGAGAGGCGGCCGGGCAGCGGGTCATCCTCGCCAGCGAGAACGCGGAGCACACCGTCGTCGACGCGCAGAGCCGTGCCGCGCAGATGGCGCAGCGTCTCGCCCGACGCGCCGAGGAACTGACCGGCCGGCTGCGGCACGCCGTACCGCCACCGGTGCGCGAAAAGGGCGCCACCGTCGTCGGCACGGTGCGCAAGCACCCGCGCGAAACCGCGGCGGGCTCGGCTTTCCTCGGCGTGGCCGCCGTGCTGCGCCGCAGAGGACGGCGCTCGCCGCGTGAGGACTGACCGCGGGCAGTGCTGCCGCGCGCACCCGCGATCGCGCGCCGTTTCGATCGGCGCGCGAGGGGCATCCGGGAAACCTGGTCGGCAGGCGAAAGCCGCAGGATCGAGGGATCAAGGGGCGAGCGGGTGAGTGAGATAAGACACGACGGCGGCGCCCGTTCGACCGCGGCGCTGGACAAGTATCTGCGCGCTCTTGGCCGGGCGGTGCGGGACCAGGCGGTCGCCGAGGCGGAAGAAGTGGTGTGCGGCGTCTGGGCCGCGGAACTGGCCCGTGTGCAGCACGTGACGGAACTCGGTGTCGCCTCCGCCGGCGCTGCGGCGCAGGCGGCCCGGATCCTCGTGCGCGAGCAGCAGCGGGTCGGCGACCTCGACGGTTTGGCACGCGCCCAACAGCAGCTCGAGCGCGCGCAGGAGCAGCAGCGGCGCAGCGACGAGGCCGCCCGAACCCTGCTGAAAGTGGTCACCGAGGAAATGCAACTGCTCGCGCTGGCCGCAGACGAGCGCGAGATGGTGGCGATGGCCAACCGGGCCCGGCTGAGCACGGCCCGTCGCGCCGTGTCCGCCGCGCAGGTCGGCGAGAACGAGCCTGCCTTCGACATCGACCTGCGCATGGACGGGCACGACGAGTAAGCCGAGTAAGCAGCCGAACGACCGCAGCGGTCGCGTGGCCGGCGCCGCCCCGATCAGCGGTGGCGCGGCTCGCGGCCCGGAGGCTGCTTGGGCGCAGGGTGCGGCACCGGCTGAGGGATCGGGGCGCTGACCGACTCGCCGGCCGCAACGGTGAGCCTGCGGTCGTGGTGGCGCAACTCCAACGACACAGCCTGCGAGGCTTCCGGGTCCCCTTGCGCGCCCAGCGTCCGGTCGCGGGCCAGCGAGTACGTGGCCTGATCCTCGCGCACCTCTACCGTCAGGACCCTGCCGTCCAGCAGCAGCCGGAAGCACAGCCGCTCCCAGCCGCCGGGCAGCCGCGGCGCGAACAACAGCCCGTCCTCGCGGTGGCGCATACCGCCGAAGCCGGCCACCAGCGCGATCCAACTGCCCGCCAGCGCCGCCAGGTGCAAACCGTCCGCGGTGTTCTCCTCCAGATTGTCGATGTCCATCAGCGCGGCCTCGGCGAGATAGTCGTACGCCAACCGCAGATGCCCGACCTCGGCGGCGATCACCGCCTGGCTGCACGCCGACAGCGAGGAGTCGCGCACCGTGAGCGGCTCGCAGTACTCGAAGCCGCGCGCCTTGTCCCGCGCGTCGAAGGCGTCCCCGCGCAGATGCAGCGCGAGCACCAGATCCGCCTGCTTGATCACCTGCTTGCGGTAGAGCTGGAAGTACGGGAAGTTCAACAGCAGCGGATACTGGTCCGGCTTGGTGTTCTCGAAGTCCCAGAACTCGTGCTCGGTGAACCCCTCCGCCTGCGGGTGCACCCCCCGGCTCTCGTCGTACGGGATGAACATGCCCTTCGCCGCGGCGCGCCAGCGGTCCGCCTCCTCCGGGGTCACGTCCAACTGATCCGCCGTCTCCGGGTCGCGCTGCGCGGCGTCCGCGGCGGCGGAGAGGTTCTGCTGCGCCATCAGATTCGTGTACAGATTGTTGTCCGCCAGCGCGCTGTACTCGTCCGGACCGGTGACGCCCTCGATGCGGAACTGTCCGGCGCCGTCGAAGTGGCCGAGCGAGCACCACAACCGGGCCGTGGACACCAGCAGTTCCAGCCCGGCCTCGCGCTCGAAGAGCGCGTCGTGCGTGGCGCGCTGATAGCGCAGCACCGCGTCCGCGATGTCCGCGTTGATGTGGAAGGCCGCGGTCCCGGCCGGCCAGTATCCTGAGCATTCCTGCCCTGAGATGGTGCGCCACGGGAAGGCCGCCCCGGCCAGGCCGAGCTGTTCGGCCCGTTCGCGCGCATCCGTTAGCGTGCTGTGCCGCCAGCGCAGCGCGTTACTCACCGCGTAAGGGGCCGTATATGTCAGTACCTGGTGCACGAAGGTCTCGGTGTCCCAGAACGCGTGCCCGTCATAGCCGCTTCCGGTCAGTCCCTTGGCCGGGATCGCCCGCTGCTCGGCCCGCACCCCCGACTGGAAGAGGTGGAAGAGCGCGAAACGCACCGCCTGCTGGATCGCCGGATCGCCTTCGATCTCCACGTCGGCGCACTCCCAGAACCCGTCCAGGCAGGCGCGCTGCTCCGCCAGCAGCCCCTCCCAGCCGGTCTGCCGTACCGCGCTGAGCGCCGCGTCCACCTGGTCGCGCACGGCGGGAAGCGACCTGGTCGCCGACCAGCCGTAGGCCACGAACTTCACCAGCCGCAGCGTCTCGCCCGGCTTGAGCACCGACGCCACCGTGTACCGGCCCAGGTCCGGATTGCTCACCGACGTGCCGCGGGTTCCCTCGGGGCCCTCGACGGTGTGGTCCATCGCCGCCGCCACCCGAATCCGGCTGTTGCGAACCGTGTGCACCATCGTGACCTGGTCGTCGAAGACCTCGTGCAGGTCGCCCTCCAGCGGGGAGGACAACGCGGCCGCGGCACGCGGGTCGGCGGCAGCCGGCGGCAGCTCCTCGTTCGCGATCAGCTCGGACTGCAGCACCACCCGCGCCGGACCGTCCACGGCCTCGACCTCGAAGCACACCGCCGCGATCGAACGCTGAGTCAGCGACACCAGCCGCGTCGAGCGCACCCGCACGGTTCGCCCCGCGGGAGACTCCCACTCGGCCCGCCGCCGCAGGACACCGTCGCGCAGGTCCAGCTCCCGCTCGTGCGTGTTCAGTTTGCCGTACCGGACATCGAAGGGCTCGTCGTCCACGAGCAGCCGGATGACCTTGCCGTTGGTGACGTTGATCACCGTCTCCCCGGAATCCGGGTAGCCGTAACCGGCCTCGGCATAGGGGAGCGGCCGCAGCTCGTACACGCCGTTGAGATAGGTGCCGGGCAGCCCGTGCGGCTCGCCCTCGTCCAGGTTCCCGCGCCAGCCGAAATGACCGTTGGACAGCGCGAACAGCGACTCACAGTGCTTGAGCACGTCCAGATCGAGCTCGGTTTCCAGCAACTTCCACGGTGCGTTGCGGAATATGGGATGGTCGATCACCGGGTCGCCGCCAGCAACTGGTCCAGGTCGGTGACCACCACGTCCGCGCCGTGCGCGTAGAGGGCGTCCCGCTGTCCGAGCCTGTCCACGCCGACGACCTTGCCGAACCCGCCCGCCCGACCCGCCTGCACCCCGGCCTGCGCGTCGTCGAACACCGCGGCCTGCCCGGCTTCCACGCCCAGCGCCCGCGCGGCGGCCAGGTAACTGTCCGGGGCCGGCTTGCCGAGCAGATGTCGGTCCTGCAGATCGGTTCCGTCGAAAGTGTCGTCGAAGAGCTCTGCCATGTCCGCCGCCTCCAGCACAGCGTCGCAGTTGGCGCTCGAAGTGACGACACCGGTGCGCAGACCGGCCGCACGCGCCGCTTGCACGTAACGTACCGATCCCTCGTAACGCTCGACACCCTCTGAGCGCAGCACTTCGTTGAATGCCGCGTTCTTGGCGTTACCGACGCCCTGCACTGTCTCCGCGGTCGGCGGATCGTCCTGGCTGCCCTCCGGCAAGTCGATGCCGCGCGCCATCAGGAAGGAACGCACCCCGTCCGCACGCGGTTTGCCGTCCACGTACTGTTCGTAATCCTTGACCTCGTCGAACGGCTCGAAGGGGCGCGAGTGGCGTGCGCTCAGGTTGCGCAGCAACTCATCGAAGGTGCGCTTCCAGGCGGCGGCGTGCACAGTGGCCGTCCTGGTCAGCACCCCGTCCATGTCGAACAGACAGACCCGGATCGAGCTGTCGAGGCCGAGAGACGCCGGCCGCGGCTGCGCTTCGGTCGAGCCGGCGGCATCGGGTGTTGTCACGGTTCGCTCTCCTTCGTCTGCGCTCGGCTTGGCCGCGCTCACCTGGTTCCGCCTGATCGCACGCCGCCTATTTCCGCACGCCGGCTATTTCCGCACGCCGGCCGCGGCCGTGCTGTGGTGGCGTCCGTTGGACTGCATTCTCTCGCGTTCCGTGGTCCCGCCCCAGATTCCGTACAGTTCGCCGGTCTGTTCCGCGTACGCGCGGCACACGGTGCGTACCGGGCAGTGCGCGCAGACGGCCTTGGCCGCGGTCTCACGGAAACGGCGCTGTTGGTTGTTCTCGTTGTCGGGCGCGAAGAACAGCGCGGGGTTCGCGCCGCGGCAGGCGCCGCGCTCCTGCCAGTCGTCGTCGGGAAGGGGGTACGGGCCGGGGGCCTTGCGC
>NZ_JAGSXH010000211.1 GCF_018283645.1 Actinocrinis puniceicyclus
CCAACGGCACCGTCACCGGCGTGCAGTCAGGGCTCTGCCTGGACGTGACCGGAGCATCCACGGCGAACGGCGCCCTGGTCGAACTGTGGACCTGCAACGGCGGCAGCAACCAGCAATGGACCCTCGGGTAGCGAGAAACCGTCTCGAGGGTGCAACCCTGCCGGAGCGGCGTTCGCCGCTCCGGCAGGCGTGTGCGCCGCCGGGCGACGTGCGGGCCCCCGGCGGCAACCGCGCGCGCGGCGCTGGATAACGCGCCGGTAGTCCTCAAGGTGTCGTCCAGATGCGGCCTGGCCGCTTCGGCTGCGGCACCGGGGTCGATGCCGATGCGGATGCCGATGGCCGCGGTCTTGATCATCGCGCAGCGCCGAGTCGTCGCCGGCGTCACCGGCGGCCCGGTCAAGTAACGCCACACTGCCGTGGCGCCATACCCATGGAGGAGTCAATGAGGACAATGACCTCGACAAGCTCGACAAGAAGGAGATCCGGCCGCCTGGCCTTGGCCGCCGGCACCGCCCTCGCGCTGGCGATCCCCCTGCTCGCGCCGGCGGCGAGCCACGCCGCATCGGGCGAGTCGCTCACTGTCGACCTCGCATCGACGCGCGGGGCGGCGACCGGGGTCGGCGAAGGGTTCCTGTACGGCATCAGCCAGGACGGCACCCAGCCGTCGGACCAGTACCTCCAGCCGCTGAACATCACCGCGTACCGCGGCGGCGGGCACGCCTCGGGCGGCTGGATCGCGGACAACTACACGTACGGCAACTCGACCAAGGCCGACGTCAACGAGATCCTCGCGCAGGCGCGCCGATTGACTCAGGGCTCGTATCACGCGCAGTACCAGGTGATCCTCAGCGACATGTACGGCGCGGACGGCGGCCAGCCTTCGAACACGACGTTCCCGTGTGACAACGGCAACTGTTCGAACTGGGTCGGCTACATCGATTCCGCCGTCGGGGCGTTGCAGGCTTCGGGACTGAAGTTCGCGTACGACATCTGGAATGAACCGGACATCTCCGCGTTCTGGACGCGTGGGATGAACAGCACCCAGTACTTCCAGATGTGGGACACCGCGTACCGGGAGATCCGCAAGGTCGCGCCGAGCGCGACGATCGTCGGCCCGTCGATCGCGTTCACGCCGCTGGCGAACCCGGGCGAGTGGTCGACCTGGCTCTCGCACGTGAAGTCGGCGGGCACGGTGCCGGACATGATCACCAACCATGACGAGGGCGACGTCGACGATCCGGTCGCGGTGTCGCAGGCACTCAACAATGCTCTGTCATCGGCGGGGATCAGCGCTCGCCCGCTGTCGGCCAACGAGTATCAGCCGGCCGACCGGCAGACCGCCGGCGTCACGGCCTGGTACCTGGCGCGGTTCGCGCAGTCCGGGTACGCCAACGCGATGCGCGGCAACTGGGTGTGCTGCGAGACGCCGAACCTGACCGGGGTGCTGACCAACAGTGGCGGCTCGTGGCAGCCTACGGGCAACTGGTGGACGATGCGTGACTACGCGGACATGACCGGCACGCTCGTGAACACCTCCGGCCAAGTCAACTCGACCGCCGTCTCCGCATCCGAGGACAGCACCAACAAGCGCGCCGTGGCCATCATCGGCGACAGCAACGGGTACACCGGAAGCGCCTCCGTCACCTTCAACGGCCTGGCCACGCAGCCCTGGCTGGGCAGCTCGGTGAACGTGGTCGTACAGCGCATCCCCGACCAGGCACCGCTCAGCTCCCCGCAGGTCGTGCTCAACCAGACCATGAACGCCAGCGGCGGATCGATGACCGTGCCTTTCACGTTCCAGGCCTCCCACGACGCCTTCGCCGTCTATCTCACCCCCGCCGGCTCCAGCAGTGGCGATGTGGTGACCGTCACCAGCCCGGGCAACCAGAGCGGCGCCGTGGGCACCCCCATCACCGCGATCCAAATCCAGGCCACCGACTCGGCCGCCGGGCAGAGCCTGGTCTTCGGCGCTACCAGCCTGCCGCCGGGCCTGTCGATCTCCTCCAGCGGCCTGATCACAGGCACCCCCACCGCAGGCGGCACCTACACCCCGATCGTCGTCGCCACGGACAGTAGCGGCGCCGCCGGCTCCACATCGTTCACCTGGAGCGTCAGTGGCGGCAGTTCAGGGGGCAGCACGGGGCCGTTGCACGCGGTGGGTGCGGGTAAGTGCCTTGATGACCCCAACTCAAGCACCTCGGGTGGTACGCAGCAGCAGATCTACACCTGCAACGGCGCCGCGAACCAGACCTGGACGCACACCTCCGCCGGCGCGCTGTCCGTGACCGTCAACGGCACGACCATGTGCCTGGACGCGAACGGTAAGGGCACCACCGCGGGCACCAAGGCGATCATCTGGTCCTGCAACGGCCAGAGCAACCAGCAGTGGAACCTCAACTCCAACGGCACCGTCACCGGCGTGCAGTCAGGGCTCTGCCTGGACGTGACCGGAGCATCCACGGCGAACGGCGCCCTGGTCGAACTGTGGACCTGCAACGGCGGCAGCAACCAGCAATGGACCCTCGGCTGAGGCACGAATATCCCGTAAGAGGATTCTGCCTCGCCGAAAGCTGAAGCTCGGCGCGTGGCCCGCTTCGGGGCCACGCGCCGAGCGCGCGCGGTTGCGTACGCCCACCAGTGAACCGCGCATATCGGCATCGACCACGCGTCGAAATCGACACACGCCGTGACACCGACCGGCACCACATTCTTGTCAGGTGCGAGCGGCGCCCGGGAGCACACATCCCGGACGCCGCTCGCGCCAGACACTCGGCGGAAATCGCTACATATCAGTGCTGGAGTGTCAGCAGGCCGGGCCGCCACGGCAGGAGGTTGTAGGCCTGGTTGGCGTTGGGGTCCTTGCCCTGGTAGAGGAACTGCAGGTTGCACGGGTCGATGGTCATGGTCTGGTCCGGGTTGTTGCGCACCAGGTCACCGTGGCTGATGTCGTTGGTCCAGGTGGCGCCGCTGTTGGCCTTGCCCGCGAAGGGGTTGCTCTCGCTGGTGGCCTGCGGGGTCCACGACCCGCTCAGGCTGCTGGCGGTGAACGAGCGGAAGTAGCGACCGTTCGCGCCCATCGCCTCGACGATCATCAGGTACTGGTTCTGGCCCTGCACCTTGTAGACCTGCACCGCCTCGAACAGGTTGGCAGTCGAGTCGCTCATCACCGTGGTGTAGTTGGAGCCGAAGCTGCTCGGGAAGTTCCCGATCGGCATGCTCGCCCGGTAGATGTTGCCGTTGTCCCCGGCGAAGAACAGGTACATGTTCGTGCCGTCGCCGATCAGGGTCTCGTCGATCGGGCCGGTGCCGGAGTTGGAGATGCTGCCGGTGAACAGCGCCTGCTGCGAGGACCAGCCGTTGGGGTTGGTCGGGTCGCTGGAGGTGCGGTACATGAAGGGCGCGGAACCCCACTCGGACGCCAGCACCCAGATGTTCTTCGGCGCGAAGTAGAGAAGCGTGGGCGCCACCCCGGCCTGGTTCATTCCGGTCTGGGTCGCCGAGGCCATGTCGGACCAGTTGGTGAACGGAGAGAAGCCCGTCGAGCCGTACGACCCGGAGCCGTTGACGTCCGAGGCGTAGACGATGTGCTTGCCGTTGTAGACGACGTTGGTGAAGTCCTTGAGCGAGACCCACCCGTTCTTCGGCTGCGCCAGCGCACCGGTCGACGTCCAGTGGTACGTGGACGGCAGGGAGCAGTTGCCGCTGCTCCCGCTCGGGGACGGCGACGCAGACGCCGACGGGGAGGACGAGGGTGAGGATGACGGTGAAGAGGACGGCGAGGCCGACGGCGTGGGTGTGGGCGTCGAGCTCGGGGTGGGTGTGGGGGAGCCGCTGTTGACGGCGCCGGTACACGTGGTGCCGTTGAGAGTGAAGCTCGCGGGGACCGGGTTGCTGCTGGTCCAGCCGCCGTTGAACCCGAAGTTGGTGGTCGCGCCGGTGCCGATCGAGCCGTTGTAGGAGACGTTGGTGACGGTGACGTTGCCGCCGGATTGGGTGTAGCTGCCGTTCCACAACTGTGTGATGGTCTGCCCCGCGCCGAAGGACCAGGACAGGCTCCAACTGCTGAGCGGGCTGCCGAGGTTGGTGATGTTCACGCTCGCGCCGAAGCCGCCGGGCCACTGGCTGCTGATCGTGTACGAGACCTGACAGCCGGAGGCGGCCTGTGCCGAGGAGGTGGCGACCACGGTCATGCCGGCGGCTATGACCGCGGCGACCGCTCCGCCGGCCACCCACGACCGGTATTTGGTGTCTTTCAAGTGGATCCCTGCCTTGTGTCGAGTGGGTTGGACGGACGCGCCCACCGCAGCGGGAGCGCCCGATCGGATGGGCTGGTTCAAATGCCGGCGCAGCGGCGTGCCGGCGTGAAGGGCGAGCCGTCGGCGGTGAGTGCGAAACTTCGTCGACGCCTTACACAGCCTTCTGCCATCAGAGCCCTCTGCCATCAGAGCCCGCTGCCATCAGACGCCCGCCTTGGTGCCTGCCGCCGCGCGGACGCAGCCCGGCGTTGCGCAGCCGGCTGATTTCACTAGCCGCGAGTCGTTATGAGACGCGCGTCGGTCGCGTCAGTCGGTCAGCCGCATGCGGTTCCGTTGAGGGTGAAGGCGGTGGGGTTGGTGTCGTTGGCGCTCCAGGTGCCTTGGAAGCCGATTTGGACGTTGCCGCCGGGGGCGATGGCGGCGTTGTAGCTCATGTTGGTCGCGGACGCCGCCGATCCGGTCTGGGTGACGGTGGCGTTCCAGGCGTTGGTGACCTTCTGGTCGCCGGGGAAGCTCCAGGTCAGGGTCCAGCCGTTGATCGCGGTGGTGCCGGTGTCGGTGATCGTCAGATTCGCGGTGAAACCGCCGCCCCACTCGTTCTTCACATACGAGACCTGGCACGTCCCGCCGCCGGTGGTGTCACTGCTGATCGTCCAGATGAACGACGCGGACCCGGACGCGCCGGTCGAGTCGGTGGCGGTGAGCGTCACGTTGAAGATGCCCGCGGTGCTCGGCGTGCCGGTGACCAGGCCCGACGAGGAGATCGACAGGCCGGGCGGCAGGCCGGTGGCCGTGTAGGTCAGGCTCTGTCCCGCCGCGGAGTCGGTGGCGTGGATCTGCAGGCTGCCGATAGCCGCGCCGGCCGACCCGGACTGGCTGCCCGGGTTGGTCACCGACACCGTGTCACCGCTGTTGCCGGAGATGCTCCACGCGAACGACGCCGAACCCGACGCCCCCGTCGCATCCCTCGCGGTCACAGTGACGCTGTAGGTGCCCGCGGTGCTCGGCGTGCCGGTGACCAGGCCCGACGAGGAGATCGACAGGCCGGGCGGCAGGCCGGTGGCCGTGTAGGTCAGGCTCTGTCCTGCCGCGGAGTCGGTGGCGTGGACCTGAAGGCCGCTCACGGAGGTGCCCACCGCGCCGCTCTGGTTGCCGGGGCTGGTCACCTTGACGGAGTTGCCGGTGGAGCCGCTGCCGTCCAGGCCCATGAAGCGGATGGCGTAGCCGGCCATGCCAGAGCCCTTGATCGGTAGCTGATGCCCGGCGCCGGCGATACTGTACGCCTCGACCTGCGTGGTTCCGGAGCCGTCGTTGTAGCGGGTCCGGGTCCAGCCGGAGACCGGCGTGTCGGTGGACGACGGGGTCTGACTCACCCCGAGCACGTTCGTCCACTGCTTGATCT
>NZ_JAGSXH010000212.1 GCF_018283645.1 Actinocrinis puniceicyclus
GGGAGTGGCACCAGTACCTGACCGAGGTCAAGAACCGCGGGGTGCGCGACATCTGCATCCTGATCTGCGACGGCATCCAGGGCCTGCCGGGCAAGGTCAACGCGCTGTGGCCTCAGACCGTGGTGCAGACCTGCATCATCCACCTGCTGAGAAACACGTATAGGTACGCCTCCAAGCGCGACTGGGCCGCGCTGGCCAAGGACCTCAAACCGGTGTACACCGCGCCCTCGGCCGAGGCCGCCCTGGACCGGTTCGCCGAGTTCGCCGGCAAGTGGGAGAAGCGCTACCCGGCCGTGATCGGCCTGTGGGAGCGCGCCTGGAGCGAGTTCGTGCCCTTCCTCTCCTTCGACCCGGAGATCAGGACCGTGATTTGTACCACGAACGCGATCGAGTCCCTGAACGCGCGCCTGCGCCGCGCCGCCAACGCCTCCGGGCACTTCCCCTCCGACCAGGCCGCCCTCAAACGCCTCTACCTGGCCATCTGCGCGCTGGACCCGACCGGGCGCGGGCGCAAGCGCTGGACCAACCGGTGGAAGGCCCCGCTCAACGCCTTCGAGGTCACCTTCAACGGACGGCTCACCGCACGCCCGAGCACCACGACAGCGACGCAGGCCGGGCGCTGAGGACGCCATAGCGCCCGGCGCCGCCGGACAGCTGCCGCCCCGCCCGGCGCGCAGTGCCGGGTCAAGGTGCAGCGCCCGCAGCGCAGCGAGGACGAACGACCTTGACCCGGCCCAGCGCCGGACGATCCTTCGGCTGCCGGCGACGCCGAAACCACCCAGCCCAGCGACACACGAACCGGTGAACTCCCCACCAAAGTCACCCCGACCAGCAACCAACCGAAAGAGGGCTTGCGCACCGAAAAACCGACAGTCTCGCCCACGGCAGGGCTCACCACAACGTACGGCTACAGCCTCACCGGGCGGCTCTCAAGCCAGGGGGACCCGGCCGTAGACGGGCTGCCGCAGGAGAGCATCACCTACGGTGCGGACAACTTCGGTGAACCGACGTCCCTGAAGTCGAACTACAACACGACCACGGACTACGTCGACACGGTCGGCTACAGCGAGTTCGGTCAGCCGGTCAGGTACACCATGCCCGCTGGCACCGGAGACGTGTGGATCGCCGAGTCCTATGACACGCAGACCCAAGCCCTCACCGACATCCAAACCACCGACTCGGGCACCTCCGGCACCGTGGATGAGCTCACCTACACCTACGGCAACACCGCAGGTACCGTCTCCAAGGGCTCAGGGCTTCTGACGCGGACCGTCGACTCCCAGAACAGCGGTACGAGCATCGACACCCAGTGCTTCACCTATGACTACGCCACCCGCCTGAAAGAAGCCTGGAGCGCTACCGACCAGTGCAACGCCACGCCCGCCCCCGGCTCCAGCAGCACGGTCGGCGGACCGATCGCCCCCTACTGGCAGTCCTGGACCTACGACGCCGCCGGCGACCGGTCCACTCAGACCGACCACGACACCAGCGGCAACGCCGCCAACGACACCACCACCACCTACAGTTATCCCAACCAGGGTTCGAGCAACGATCAGCCGCACACCCTCACCTCCACGAGCGCCACCGGCCCCAACGCCGCCGCCAACACCGCAAACTATGTGTATGACGCCGCCGGCAACACCATCTCCATCACTGGCGGCGCCCTGGGCAACCAGGCCCTGAAGTGGAACGACCAGGGCAAGATCCAATCCGACACCACGAACGCGGGCGTCACGGACTACGTCTACGACGCCGCCGGAAGCGTGCTGGCGCGCCGCGACCCCGCAAGCACCACCCTCTACCTCGGCGACATGCAGCTGACCGACACCGGCAGCACCCTGAGCGGCGTGCGGTACTACGCCCTCGGCGGCGCCACCCTCGCCGAACGCACCAGCACCGGCCAAGTCAGCGACCTGATCCCCGACCGCCAAGGCACCGATCAACTCGCTATCAACACCAGTACCCAGGCCGTCACTCGCCGCCAATACACCCCCTTCGGCTCCGCGCGCGGCACCGTACCCACCTGGGTCGGCGGCGACAGTGGGTATATCGGCGGCAGCGACGACACCACCACCGGCCTGGAGACCCTCGGCGCCCGCGACTACGACCCCGTCAGCGGACGCTTCATATCCCCCGACCCTCTGTTCGAAGCCAGTGACCCGACCCAACTTGCCGGCTACGACTACGCCGGCAACGATCCCGTCACTGGCAGCGACCCCACCGGCACGTTGCTCTCGACAGATGGTGGAGGCGGCGGCAGCTACAACGGCACCTGCCAGTCCGACAACTCCTGCGGCAGCGGTTCCGGGAGCGGGGATGACTGGTGGGCCGATCCCACCCAAAATCCCGGCGTCAACCAGGATCTGGCGAATTCCCACGGCTACGGCGGCTCCTGCACGCCCACCACGTGCAGCAACTTCGACGCTGCTGCCAAGCCTCCGTCCCTGTCCAGCCTGCTCGGCATGAAGAGGATCCCCACCTACCAGGAACTGAAGAACCGGGGTGTGTTCTTCGGCACCTACGAGGAAATGCTCAGCCAATGGGCGTACAACCAGTGCAGCGACGACTCGGCGTTCTGCAGTAGGGCCAGCCTCCTGTTCGGCGGGAGCGCGCCGTGGAAGTCCTGCAGCGGCACGGTCGCGTGCCTTCTCGACATCGCCACGACCCTGCTGCCCTGGGGGAAAGTCCTCGATATCGGGGGCTCCCTGCTGGCGAAACTGTACGACGCAGCGCGTCTGGGCAAGGCCGACCCCGAAGCCATCGCTGCCGCCAAGGCCGCAGCTGATCAAGGCGGCACACCCCTGGCGAAGCTTATCGGCGACGGATGCGTGACACTCAACAGCTTCGTCGGCAGCACCCGCGTGCTCATGGCCGACGGCACCAGCAAACCCATCGACCAGATCAAGGTCGGCGACAAGATCGCCAACAACCTCGCCGGCGCCAACCCGGACACCAGAGACCAAACCCACACCGTCACCGCAGTCCACGTCACCCACACCGACCACGACTACACCGACGTCACCGTGGCCACCACCGACGGCACACGCCTGACCCACGCGCTACCCGGCTCCGACCTGGTCGTGCCCCTGGACGCGGCCACAGCGACCATCACCGGCACCGCCCACCACCTCTACTGGGACGCCACCACCCGCACCTGGACCGAAGCCGACCACCTGCGTCCCGGCGACCAGCTGCAAACCACCAACGGCCACACCGTCACGATCCTCGCGATACACGACTACACCACCACCACCGTCACCTACAACCTCACCATCGACAGCCTCCACACGTACTATGTCGAGGCAGGCGACACACCCGTCCTCGTTCACAACGCGGGCGGCAGTACTCTCAATGACACGATCGGTCTGGGAGATGGGTATACAGGCCGTCTGGACCAGTTCGACTACGGGCAGGGTACTGACTTTGAGATCCATGTGTACAGCCGAGGTACTGAAGTTGGTATCTTTGGTAGCGACGGATTTTTCGCAAAACATGGATTGAGTGCTGACGTTTCTGTTCCTGGCGATGTCTACAATCGGCTCAAGGGCAAGGCGATTGAGTTCATGCGCAGCACTGGAAGAATTGGCCCACAAGGTACCCAGGACATCACTGGTGACAAGTGGAAGATGCCGCGGCTTGGCGGTGGATGCTAATGCGCTTCATTAAAGTTGAGAGGCGTGATGAACCTCGCGGCTATTTCCTGAGTGCAACCGAGTACCGTGAGCAGCTTCCTGAGCTGCAAACAGAGCTGCCACCTGGTGCGTGGGCGTTCGCCTCGAACTCGGATCACTATGATTTCTATTCCGAGCGATGTGTCAAGGACCTCAAGCTTCTGGCGCTTAGTGTTGCCGAGAAGTCTGATGGCACTTCAGTCGTCATTCGGTTCGGCTTTAATAGCGTTGCGCCTGAACAGCTGCTGATTCGGTACACAGGCGTCTCTGCCCTGTTTGTGGGCGCGGACGCGGCAGATGTTGCAAACGGGCCAGATAGTGATCTGGTTCGTCACCTTGGACCGATTCAGCTTGATGAGATCCTTCCTCATAAATATGGGTGTGAACACGAAATCAAGTTGATTGGAGGAACCATCCGCATCGTGTGCGCCGATCTCAGTGCCTCATGGGTAGCACGTGCTAGCCAAGAATGATCTTGACGGCTGGATTTCAGACAAACTGGTCAGGCTGTACGCCGTTGTCCGTCTGCGTTGCCGTCGCCGTTGCCGTCAGAGGGTTTTGGGATTGGGTGCGTTTCTTTCTGAGTGACGGCGGTGGTGGCGCCGTGTCCGGATCGGGGGCTGTCTCGTTGCCGTAGCTGGTTGAACAGCCGAGGCAGGAGGCGGTTTGGATGGGTTACGACGAGGTTTTGGAGCGGCTGCGGGGTCAGGAGGCTGCGTGCCGGGCGGAGGCTGAGCGGCTGCGGGGTGAGGCCGACCACCTGCGTCCCGGCGACCAGCTGCAAACCACCAACGGCCACACCGTCACGATCCTCGCGATACACGACTACACCACCACCACCGTCACCTACAACCTCACCATCGACAGCCTCCACACGTACTATGTCGAAGCAGGCGACACGCCGGTACTCGTTCACAATAGTTCCTGTGATGAAGCGTTTCTCGATGACGAAGGTGCGAAGTATGTGGCAAGCAAGCATATGCCGGGCGGCGCTCTCGTTGACGGAACGAAAGGTGTATTCAACGCAGGTACTGATCTGTATAAGCTCGCCGAGGATTCCAATCAGTTCGACGCGGTGGAGCAGACAAACGGGAACTGGCAGCGCATTGCCTCGGCACCAGATGTCATAGGAACTGACATTGAGACGGGATTGCCGACAAAGACATACACGGTAATTACAGATAAATACGGTGCCGTTATCACCATGCACCCAGGAGTGCCTCGTTAGCTGAGACGGATATTTTGAAACGATAAAAGGATAGGTGTTGGTTTGGCGATTTCCGTGATCGTGCAAACTTTTACTGGAGAAATACTCTCAAGATCGGTGCATCCTGGAATCGGCGCACTATGTCAAGCGGCTCGTGAGCATCACTTGCCTCTTCTTAGTGGCGTTGACCCATATGACAATACGGTCTTCAACAGATCGCAGGTGAATGACGTGCGCGCTGAGCTTGACTCGTTGCGCAATGCTGGAGATTTTGAAGATTTAGTCTTGTGGACGGAGCTCGTTCAGCTGATTGAGTTGGTTAACGCAAAACCTCATCGTTATCTCTTGTTCAATGGTGACTGAGGCTCCATCGGTTCGAGCAAGCTGATCAGTCAGGTCCAGATTGCCGAAAATCTGCCAAACGCTGACTCCGGGACGAGGGATCAGGCGCACGCCGTTACCGCCGTCCACGTTGAGCAATGCTTGGAACCTGTGGATCGGCTCGGTGAGGGCGTACCCTCCCGAGTGATCGAATCCAAGGTCATCGAGTAGGCCGACGCGCCAACGTCGGCTGGGAGGGCACGCCCATGCTTACCGTAGT
>NZ_JAGSXH010000213.1 GCF_018283645.1 Actinocrinis puniceicyclus
GCCGAACCAGCCCACGCACCGCGGCCGAACGCAGGAACGGCCATACCCAGAAAGTCCACTACACGATCACGATCGCCGAGTCGAATCTACCCAAAGCGGACTGACCGGCCTTAACTTTAGGGCAGTGCCGTGCGGGCCGTATAAACGAGAATCAGGTGATTGTGTGCAGGGCCGAGAGCGACCGCCGATAGTGGCGCGCGTCGAGCGAGCCTGTCAGGACTCAGGGCAGTCTGCGCGTCATGGGGGTCGCTATTGCAACACCCCACGCCGTTGTGGTGTGTCAGAATGATGCCGTCTCGCGGACGTTGCGGACGCCGCTGAGATAGCCGCAGTGTGGCTAGTGCCCCGCTCTAGTCCCTGGTGGAAATCAGGCGATGGCTGCGGACGGCTTCCAATCTGGCTAGACCAGGGGAGCCGTGTGCCCAAGTGCGGCGCCGCGGCTCCGTGGCGGTGCTAGCGTGCGGTGGGTGTCCAACGGCAGGTGGCTCTCGCGGATCTACCGTGAGTTCGGCGTCGTCCAGTTCCCGATCGTTGACCTCCGCGTGCTCGCCGAGGGACCTACCGGGCGGCTGCGCAGGCCGAGTTGGCCAGACCCTATCGCGGGCGTCGAATTCGTGCGGGGGGTCGGTATGGTGCGAGATCGGCCGGGGGGCGCGATTCGCGACTGGTCGGGGGAACGCGCCTTTTGCGACGCGGCTGGACTGCTGCGGCTCCCTGAGCCTCATTTTCGACAGGCTGTCCGCCCGGGTTTCAGGCCCCTGGGACCGGAGGACGCGATCATGATGATCCCGTGTTACCGGCGGCTGTACAGCGACGGCTTGTCGACGCGGGTCGATGTCGCGTTCATCTCGCGGTGGCCCGATCAGACCTGGAGGTGCGCGTGGCGAAGAGACCTCGACTACCTGTCTGTACCGGTCGGACTGCCCTGGCGGGACGACGGCCCACTGCCGCTCGGGGCTGTTAGCCGCCAGTTGGCGCGGCGATATGCCGAGATCACCACTCGGCACGGCAGCGAGGTGCGGTACGACCTGGTCGAGGCGGGCACACCGATGGTTCTCACCGAATGGCACACCGACAAGGGGCTCCCGCCGGGCGCCACGCAACGCGACGGCGTCCATTTCCGCTGCCGCCCGGTGCGATTCGGGGATCAGCGGATGCCGTCTTGGGGGGTCACGTTCTCCCCGCATTGCGACGGCAACCGGGCGCGGCAGGTCCGGGGGAACCTTTGGCGGCTGCACACCGAGCGCGAGTCGCTGCGCGGGGCGATCCGGGTGTGGCGACGGGGCGACGTGGCGCTGGATCGTCAGCGCCTGCGGGACTACCTTGCGGAGCGGCTGAAGATCCTCAACCGCGAGCGCAGGGCCGGTGTCGAGCAGGTCCCGCTGCTGGACATAGCGCAGCGCATCGAGTCGCTCGCGCCGCCGGACGTGATCGACGACCTGCGCAGGGAATTGCGCCGCGAGAGCCTGGGCGTCCTCCGGTCGCTCGACCGCGTTATCGAGAAGACCATCGGCTACGACTACGCAGTGCCGGTCGACCCGAGCCTGCACATCCACGTCGAGCACGGAGGGCACATCACTATGAGCGCAGGCGACACCTACAACGTCCATGGCGGGGCATACGGAAGCACGTTTGGCCCTCACGCACAGACACACAACCGAGACTTTGCGATCACGCCCATCAGCAGCGAAGAGCTTCGTAGCCTGGCCGGCCACGTCTCCGAACTGACTGGTCTGCTCTCGGGCGAGCAACGGCAAGAGTTGATCCAAGCCCATGAAGACCTCGAACAGGCCGCCAGCACCGACGACCGGAGCCCTGGCAGGGTCCGCGCGGCCGCTGAGCGACTCATGCGCATCGCAGCGGCTGTGGGCACCGCTGGCGCCCCGCTGCTGGAGGCGGTCACCAAACTGCTCAAGGCGTCCGGCCTGACCTGACGAGGAGGCCACCGCGCACCTGGACCAACCCGTCAACTTGGCCGTACACCACCACGACCCCGTGGAGCGGGTACACACCAACCGGTCGCTCGCCTCCTCTCGGGACGGCGTGGCGATCACGTACGGGACGTGACCTTCGCCGAGGACGCCTCCCAGATGCGCACCGGCAACGCCGCCCGCATCATGGCCACCTGCCGCAACCTGGCCATCGGCGCACTACGCCTGGCCGGGGCCACGAACATTGCCGCCAGTCTGCGCCACAATGCCCGTGACCCCGCCCGACCCCTCACCCTGCTCGGCCTCATCTGACCGCGAAAGGGACATCACGCGCCTTTACCGAAGCCTTGGGCCGGCAGTGATGGGGTCTTGAGCATCGTCGCGGTGGCCTGCTCACTCGTGTATGCGGACTCGGACACGGTTGAGACTTTGAGTGGAGCACAACCTGACGGCCCGTCATGCTCGAGTCATGAGCTCTGACCCCGACGCCCTGGTGCGCGAGTGGACGCCTGGGGCCGAGGCGGGCGACACCGCGGCCATATCGGGCTCTATGCGTGACGTATCTGATGAAGCAGGACTGGGGCTGCCGAACCCTGGGCACAGCGTCTACTGAACGGCCGCCTCAGCGTGGTCGGAATGCGGTTTCTCGCGGACATCCGGGAGCAGCGCGGGGACCAGGCCGGAGCCCCAGGAGTGGAAGCGCCGCGCGGACCAGACGCAAAGCCGCATGCCCGCGGGGTTCCCCCTTGGAGCGACTGATCGGTCCGAGCGTCGAGCGCTTCGGGGAGGACCCCGATCCGCAGCAGGTGCGCGCCGCCGCGCAAGCTGGCGACGAAATGGCAATGACCACCCTCGGCATGATGCTGCTGGGCAAGGAACGCGACCGCAGCAGGCCGTGCGGTGGCTGACCCCGGGCGCCGAGGCCGGTGACACGCTCGCCATTGTCGGACTCTACATCGCCCTAACTGAACAAGGCGGCGACGACGACGCTGCTCGCTGGCGGGAGCGGGCCGCCGAGAGCGGCCAGAGCATACTGATGGCCGCCCTTGGCCACTTCGCCGCGCCAACCGGCGATCAGGAGAAGGCCCGCTCCGGGAAGGCCGAAGCACGGCAGGCCATGGCCGAGGAAGAGGACACCGGCCCGCACGCATAACAGCGAGCAACACGCGACCCAGCCCAATCCCTCGCTCCCGCTCAGCTGCGCATGAGCAGAAAACGGACATCACCCGACTTTGCCGAGGCCTTGAGTGGCATTGGACCTTGGTCACACTAATTAATGATAATCGCCGAGAATTGATCGTACGAGAAGTAGTGAAATTAACTCGTCGACCGTCTTTCCGAGTTTGCGGACGTTGGAAGAATTCTCGGCAAGCGGATGCAAAATGGTCTTGATATCAGCCATATCCACTCTCTCTTGTTCATCGGCGGTAAGTTCGGTAAAGCTGCCCTCAACAAGTCGGTCGATAACTTGGATGACCTCGTTTCGAGAGAGCGGCTGGAAGCCGATTAGCGAGTCGAATCGAGAGTAGAGAGCGTCGCCAAGCGCTTCGCGGATTTCTTTCTCCGAGCCGTAGTTGGAAGTGCAGATGATCAGCGATGGGCCAAGTTGCACACGGTAATTCTTGTCTTCGAAAACACCGCTGTCGAAGAATTGGTAGAATGCGCTATGAAAAACAGGATTCGCCTTGTCGAATTCGTCAATCAGAATAACTCCTGATTCCCGGTCGAGAAGGTCGTGAGCGAACGATGGCTCGGAGTGTGTTCCGCCGAACAAGTACGAAGCGAACTTGTCATTGTGAAACATGGAAAATTGCTTGCGCAGGAGCGTGCCACCGAGGAGGCTGTTGACGAACTGCGCAGTCTCTGTCTTGCCGACGCCTGACGGTCCGTAAAACATCAGCACAACAGGTTTGGTCCGTCGTTGAGTGGTGAGCGAGTAAAGCGCAGCCAGGAGTGTTTCCCTTACTGCCTTCTGCCCGACCAGGTGATTCTCGAAGCCGTCACGGAACTGAAGGAGCGTCTGTCGAGTTGCTGCAGGATATTCGTATCTCTTCACGGAAGTGGCAGGAAATGTTCGCTCCAATTGCGCTTGCACGTGAGCCGGCGGATTATGGAGAAAAACTTGCCTCGGGTTAATAGAGCGAATCAGTCCTGCGAAGTTAGTGATTACGTGCTCGTTCAGGCTCGCATAGTCGCTCGACTCTGCGACCACTCGTTTGGGTCGCTCCGTCTGCCTGCCGTCCGGCTCATCCTCGTCGCGGTCAGGTATGACGACTTTGAGCTGACGGAGCGTCTCGTCACGCGCGTAGACGATCTCCAGGAGGCTTTCATAATTCTGCTTTCCAAGCTCCCCCTCAAACCATGACGTTGGCCCATAATAGATGGCGATCTTCGTGTCACCCGACATGTTCAACGCCTGCCAAAAGCACGTCATACACGTCGAGGAGCGTTTTATCCGGTGCGACGGGGCCATCGAGCAGGTCCAGCGCTGTCACGGGTTCCGGACCGGTGTCGTGGGACATCTCGGCCTGCATGCCGAGCCCGCTTTCGGTCGTTTGCCCAACGACGATGCCGTGGAAAACGAGCCGCATCCGGCTGAGATCAGCGAGACCATAGTTGTTCCGGAACGCCTTGATGTTGAATCTCAGCACGCACTTCGAGCCGTTCGCCGCTTGCTCGCCAACCAGCTCGTAATAGCCCTTCGCGCCCTCAAGCGCCTCATCCAGTCGAGCCAAGTCGACGCCAAACTCCTCGGTCTTGGCGATGATCATATACGGCGTGTACATCTTCACGAACGCCATCGAGCCTTGAGGAGCTGTCACACGTAGGCCGCTCAGCCGCTTGACTCGATCGTCACCTTCGACCTGCGTCAGGTAGTCGGTAAGGATCGTGTTCGACAATGTCTTGCTCAGAATGCTCCGCCCGGCACTGGCTACATCGACCCCGGCGCCCGCCTCTGCGGAAACGCCAATGAACGGCAACCAGCTTAATTTCGCCGCTACGCTCGTCTCCACCCGCGCGTGCATGTCTTTCGTTCGCTCCCTGACCTGCTCGCTAGTCGTCGCGGCCTTCCCGCCAGCAGTGATGTCAAGGTAATCCGAAGCGGATTCCTCATCAAAGTAGACAATCTTGATCATCGACCTCCGTACACCCTCTTCGCTGGCCGCAGACATCGGTTCCGCCTCCACCCATAGCCTCTTGCAGGCACCTTCGTCGGTCGTACGCTGAGACAAATGTCGTGACAGGCATGCCTTCGGCACTGTCCACCGACGCACCTTCAATGCTCCGCGACGGCACCATTGCCCCGCGACATGAGCAGAGTACGCTGCGTCTGCATTCCAAAAATCGAAGCGCACCCGCGGTCGTCTAGTCATCTGGATCGAGAACCGTCTGATCGCAAACATTCACTGGGAAATCGGAGTGTGACGGTGTCCGCCTTGCGGTGACGCAGGGTGTGTGGGGTGTGGTGGGGCGTGGGTCGATCTGACGGCCGGTCATGTGGTTGGATCTGCTCGTGCCGGAT
>NZ_JAGSXH010000214.1 GCF_018283645.1 Actinocrinis puniceicyclus
GCGACAGCGGCGCCAGCGACAGCGGCGCCAGCGACAGCGACAGCGGCGGGGCGGATCATCCGCGGCCCGCGCACACACCGGCGCCCGACCCGCAGCCGCCGGCGGCCGGCGTCCCGGCCGCGGCGGCACGCACCGCCCAGCCTCCTGTCAACGGCCACGAGGCCGCTCTGCCCGGAGTCGCCGCCGCCGGCGCGGCGGCCGGCGCCGCGGCCCGGGAAGGCACCGTCGCGCCGCGCAACCCGGCCCCCGGCGCACCTTCCCCGTCCCCGGCGCCGGTTCCCGCCCAGCGCGCCCACGCCGCCGCGCCCGCCGTGCCGTTCCCCGCCGGCCGCCAGGAAGCCCCGAACGTGGAGTTCCAGGCGCCGCCGCCGATGCCGCCGCTGCCGCGCCGCTCCACGCGCGAGAGCGAACTGCTCACCGCCGCGCGCGAAGTCGAACGCTGGCGCGGCCAGCCCTCCGCCAGCCGCATCAGCCGCGAACTGAACATCGGGATGGCGTTGGCCACCTCGCTGGCCAACGCGCTGCGCGACGAGGAGGGCCTCGCGCCGGACGAACCGCTCTAGGCGGTGTTGGGGAATGCCTCAAGGGGCGAATCCGGCGAAGCGGCGGTCGAATCGTTGCCTTGATACATTCTCCAACACCGTCTAGGCGCATTGCCACGGCCCGGCCCGGCCTGGTTCTACCGGCGCGCTCGCGCGGTGCGCGCCGTGGCCGCGCGGTACGGATCGGACGTGCGCGCCCCCCGCTGCTACCGTGGAGTCCAGCCGTTCATCCCGGACGGGAGAGTCCCGCACAGCCGCGGGCGCCGAAGGAGCAACCTCTCCCCGGAATCTCTCAGGCACACGGACCGTACGGGACAGGCGACTCTGGAAAGCGGGGAACCGCCGGCCCTCCACCGGGCCCGGCGGCCTCCTCCACCGACGGTGAAAACCGGGCGTTCGACCCCGCGCGGGGGCGGGCAGCCCGGTGAAGCTCTCAGGTCCTGAAACAGAGGGGGAGAGGCCGGCGAGCGAAAGCCGCGCGCCGGAAGGGACCACGCTGGAGGCTCGCGATGGCCGACTTCGCCACCACAACCCCGCTGCCCGCCGCCCACCCGCACCCGCACCCCGGGCCTGGTCCGGCCGGCCTGGCGCAGGGCGCCGCGCCCTTCGCCGAGCGGCACATCGGCCCGCGGCCCGAGGAACAGGCCAAGATGCTCGCGCTGCTGGGATACGCCGGCCTCGACGAGCTGACCGAGGCGGCGGTGCCCGCCACCATCCGCATGACCGAACGCCTCGCGCTGCCCCCGGCGCGCTCGGAGGCCGAGGTCACCGCCGAACTGCGCGACCTGGCCGCCCGCAACCGGGTGCTGCGCCCCATGATCGGCCTGGGCTACTACGGCACGCACACCCCGGCGGTCATCCGCCGCGGCGTGCTGGAGAACCCCGCCTGGTACACCGCCTACACCCCCTACCAGCCGGAGATCTCCCAGGGCCGGCTCGAGGCGCTGCTGAACTTCCAGACCATGGTCGCGGACCTGACCGCGCTGCCCACCGCCAACGCCTCCCTGCTGGACGAGGGCAGCGCCGCCGCCGAGGCGATGACCCTGGCGCGGCGCTCGGCGGCGAACAAGGCCCCGGTCTTCCTCGTGGACGCCGACATATTCCCCCAGACCCTCGCCGTGCTGCAGACCCGCGCCGAACCGCTGGGCATCGAGCTTCTCGCGGTCGACCTGGGCACGCGGGAGCTGCCCGAGACGGACTTCTTCGGCGTGCTGGCCCAGTACCCCGGCGCCTCGGGCGCCGTACGCGACCTGGGCTGGCTGGCCGAGCGCGCCCACGAGCGCGGCGCGCTGCTGGCCGTGGCCGCGGACCTGCTGGCCCTGACGCTGCTGCGCGCGCCCGGGCAGTTCGGCGCGGACATCGCCGTGGGTACCACGCAGCGTTTCGGCGTGCCGCTGGGTTTCGGCGGGCCGCATGCCGCGTACATCGCGGTGCGCTCCGGCCTGACCCGCTCGCTGCCCGGGCGCCTGGTCGGCGTCTCTCAGGACGCGGACGGCGCGCCGGCGTTGCGGCTGGCGCTGCAGACCCGCGAGCAGCACATCCGCCGGGAGAAGGCCACCAGCAACATCTGCACCGCGCAGGTGCTGCTGGCGGTGATGGCCGCGATGTACGCGGTCTACCACGGCCCGCAGGGCCTGAGCGCGATCGCGCGCCGGGCGCACCGCCACGCCGCGGTGCTCGCCGCCGGGCTGCGCGAGCACGGCTACCGCGTCGCGCACGAGGCGTTCTTCGACACGATCACCGTGCACGCCCCCGGGCGCGCGGCCGAACTGTGGCACGCCGCGCGCTTGGCCGGGGTCAACATCCGCCTGTCGGGCGCCGACACCGTCGCGATCTCCTGCGACGAGACCACCACCTGGTCCGACCTGCAGGCCCTGTGGCTGGCGTTCGGCGTCGAGGGCGCGCAGGCGCACCTTCTGGACGAGGCGACCCCCGACGCACTGCCGGCCGCTCTGGAGCGCACCGGCGCGTTCCTGACCCACCCGGTCTTCCACCGGTACCGCTCCGAGACCGCGATGCTGCGCTACCTGCG
Organism: Actinocrinis puniceicyclus; assembly: GCF_018283645.1. Lineage (GTDB taxonomy): Bacteria > Actinomycetota > Actinomycetes > Streptomycetales > Catenulisporaceae > Actinocrinis > Actinocrinis puniceicyclus. The sequence goes on from NZ_JAGSXH010000214.1 coordinate 2,575, forward strand.
GCGCCTGGGGGACCGCGACGTGGCGCTGGACCGCTCGATGATCCCGCTGGGTTCGTGCACCATGAAGCTGAACGCGACCACGCAGATGGAACCGGTCAGCTGGCCGGAGTTCGCCGACATCCACCCGTTCGCGCCGCTGGAGCAGGCCGGGGGGTACCTGACGCTGATCGGGCAGCTGGAGCGGTGGCTGGCCGAGGTCACCGGCTACGACCGGGTCAGCGTGCAGCCCAACGCCGGGTCGCAGGGCGAGCTGGCCGGGTTGCTGGCGGTGCGCGCCTACCACCGCGCCCAGGGGCAGGGGCAGCGCGACGTGTGCCTGATCCCGTCCTCCGCGCACGGCACCAACGCGGCGTCCGCGGTGCTGGCCGGGATGCGGGTGGTCGTGGTGGGCTGCCGTGAGAACGGCGACGTGGACGTCGACGAGCTGCGTGAGAAGCTCGCCGAGCACCGCGACCGGCTCGCGGTGCTCATGGTGACCTACCCCTCCACGCACGGGGTGTTCGAGGAGCAGATCACGGACGTGTGCGCGGCGGTGCACGAGGCCGGCGGGCAGGTGTACGTGGACGGCGCGAACCTCAACGCGCTGGTGGGGCTGGCCAAGCCGGGCCGGTTCGGCGCGGACGTCTCGCACCTGAACCTGCACAAGACCTTCTGTATCCCGCACGGCGGCGGCGGTCCGGGTGTCGGGCCGGTGGCGGTGCGCGCGCACCTGGCGCCGTTCCTTCCCAACCATCCGCTGCACCCGGTGGCCGGGCCGCAGCGCACGGCGCCGCCGGCGGTCGGGCCGGTGGCGGCGGCGCCGTGGGGTTCGGCCGGGATCCTGCCGATCCCGTGGGCGTACATCCGGCTGATGGGCGCCGAGGGGCTCAAGCGCGCCACGCAGGTCGCGGTGCTCGCGGCGAACTACGTGGCCGCGCGGCTTTCGCCGCACTACCCGGTGCTCTACACCGGGCCGGGCGGGCTGGTGGCGCACGAGTGCATCCTGGATCTGCGGGAGATCACCCGGCGCAGCGGGATCACCGTCGAGGACGTGGCCAAGCGGCTGATCGACTACGGGTTCCACGCCCCGACGATGTCGTTCCCGGTGCCCGGGACGCTGATGGTGGAGCCGACCGAGTCGGAGGAGCGCGCGGAGCTCGACCGGTTCTGCGACGCGATGATCGCGATCCGCGGGGAGATCGAGCAGGTGGCCTCGGGGGCGTGGGACGCGCAGGACAATGTGCTGCGCCAGGCCCCGCACACCGCGGCGAGCATCGCGGGGCCGTGGGCGCACCCCTATGACCGGGTCGCGGCGGTCTTCCCGGCGGGCGCGGCGCAGGCGGCGGACAAGTACTGGCCGCCGGTGCGCCGCATCGACGGCGCGTACGGAGACCGCAACCTGATGTGCTCCTGCCCGCCGGTCTCGGACCTGGCCGAGGGCTGACGCGCGCGGCGCGCTGCGTGCGCCGGGTGCTCGGCCGCGCAGCGCGCCGCGTGCGCCGCCCGCAGCGGCCGCGGGGCGCGGGCCCTGCTCGTGGGCGGGTCGAGTGCTCCTGCGGGTGTGGTGCAGTCAGCCGGGCAGGTACCGGTACCGGTTCGAAGCATCCTGGTTCTGTCATGGCGTGAGTGCCGCGCGAGACGCGCGCGGGCTGCCCTCGTCTCGGTGTCCAGGCGGGGGCGCGGTAATGCGATCGCCCGGGAGCACTCCAGCGGCTACTGTTTTGCGGGAGCGCGCAAAAGGTCTCAGGCCGGTGCGCCGGCCGCGGGACTCCGGGGGTACGGGGGTACGGGGTTGATACGGGTTGTTCTCTCGACGGACGAGCTCGAGCGGGTGCAGGTCGCCGAGGTGGCTGACTTCGGGTACGAGCTCGCGCTGGGCGGGGCGCAACTGGCCGGCCGCGGCGGCGAGCGGGGCGCCGACCGCAGGCTGGCGGGGTGGCGGCTGGATGTGGCGCGCGGCTGGAACAGCGAGCACGGCAGACTGTTCGACCTCTACACGCCGATGTACATCCCGGCGTTCTTCGGCCAGGCCGCCAAGGCGGCGGCGCCCGGCGGGATCGATCCCGGTGCCCCGGAGGCCACGGCTCATCTGCGGGACCTGGCCCGATCCGGGGCGCTGACCGCGTTCACCCGGGCGCTGGCCGACGGGGACCCGGGCGCCGTGAGCACTCTGAACCGCATACTGGCCGGTTTGCGCGCCAGGGCCCTGGAGCCCTACCGCCGGCGGATCACCTCGCTGGTGGCCACCGCGTCGGCCACGGCGCAGGCCCGTGCCCTGATCGGCGGGAGCGGCGAGCTGCTCAACTCGTTGCATCCCTCGATCCGCTGGGACGGGCGCGAACTGCGCCTGAACACCGTCCTGGACGCCCGGGAGTCCCTCGACGGGCGGCCGTTGATCTTCCAGCCCACGGCGTTGGCCACCCGTGTCATGTTCGACCCGCTGGCCGACAGCGTGACCGTCGTCTACCCGGCCGCCGCCGGTCCGGTCACGCGCGACCCCCGCCTGGACGCCCCGCCTCAGGCCTTGGCGTCGCTGCTCGGGGCGACAAGGGCGGCCGCACTGGTCAGCGTGGTCGGGGCGCCGGCCCTGACCACCGGGCGGCTCGCCGCGGCACTGGGCGTATCCGCGGCAGCGGCCTCCCGGCACGCCACCGCCTTACGCGAGTGCGGCCTGATCGCCACCGTCCGCGACGGCCAAACGGTCCACCACACCCCGACCCGGCTCGGCACCGACCTGGTGCACGGATCGACCATCGCTCAACCGGCCTGAGCTTGAGATTTGAGGTCTACAAGATCTTTTGTGGCGTGGTGGTGTGATCGCCTGACAACGGGCACGGCCACCTGGCATTCTTCGGATCTGTTCTAAGGAATCGAAGAAAGGTCGGGTGGCCGTGGG
>NZ_JAGSXH010000215.1 GCF_018283645.1 Actinocrinis puniceicyclus
GTGTCCAGGTGCAGGCTTTGGGGGAGGGTTGCGTGGCGGATGGCCTGGATCATTTTGATGATGCCGGCGATGCCTGCGGCGGCTTGGGTGTGGCCGATGTTGGATTTGATGGAGCCGATCCACAGGGGGTGGTCGGTTGGCCGGTCGGGGGTGTAGACGGCGTGGAGGGCTTGGGCTTCGATGGGGTCGCCGAGGGTGGTGCCGGTGCCGTGGGCTTCGATGGCGTCGATGTCGTGGGGGGTGAGTGCTGCGTTGGTGAGGGCTTGGTGGATGACGCGTTGTTGGGCGGGTCCGTTGGGGGCGGTGAGGCCGTTGCTGGCGCCGTCTTGGTTGATGGCGCTGCCGCGGATGAGGGCGTGGATGGTGTGGTGGTTGTGTTGTGCGTCGCTGAGGCGTTCGAGGAGGAGTAGTCCTGCGCCTTCGGCCCAGGCGGTGCCGTCGGCGTGGGCGGAGAAGGGTTTGCAGCGTCCGTCGGGGGCTAGGCCGCGTTGGCGGGAGAATTCGATGAAGACGGTGGGGGTGGCCATGATGGTGGCGCCGCCGGCGAGGGCGAGGTCGCATTCGTGGTTGCGGAGGGCGTGTGCGGCGAGGTGGAGTGCGACCAGGCTGGAGGAGCAGGCGGTGTCGAGGGTGAGGGTGGGGCCGGTGAGGCCGTAGTGGTAGGCGATGCGGCCGGAGGCGATGGAGGGGGCGCTGCCGGTGCCGAGGTAGCCTTCGAATTCTTTGGGGGGGTGGGTGATGAGGCGGGCGCCGTAGTCGTTGTACATGATGCCGAGGTATACGCCGGTGGGGGTGCCGCGGAGGGTGGTGGGGTTGATGCCTGCGTGTTCGAGGGTTTCCCAGGTGGTTTGTAGCAGGATGCGTTGTTGGGGGTCGATGGCGAGGGCTTCGCGGGGGGAGATGCCGAAGAAGGCGGGGTCGAAGAGGGCTGCGTCGTGCAGGAAGCCGCCGGTGCGGGTGTAGCTGGTGCCGTGGTGGTCGGGGTCGGGGTGGTAGAGGTTCTCGGTGTCCCAGCCGCGGTCGGTGGGGAAGGGGCTGATCGCGTCGCGGCCGGCGGCCACCAGGTCCCACAGGTCCTCGGCCGAACGCACCCCGCCCGGGTACCTGCACCCCATCCCCACCACCGCAATCGGCTCATGCAGCCGTGCCTGGAGGTCGTGCAGGCGTTGCCGGGTCTCGTGCAGATCGGCCGTGACCCATTTCAGGTACTCGACCAGTTTCTCTTCCGCGGGCATCAGAAGCCGCCTTTCTGCGTCGCCGTCAGCGGGAGCTGCGGCCAAGTTCGTGGTCGATGAAAGCGAAGATCTCCTCGGCCGAGGCACCGCCGATCCGGTCGGCCACCGACTCGGCGCCCGGCGCATCCCCCGGCGCGACCGGCCCGGCGTCGAGCGCTGCGAGCACGGCGCGCAGCCGCCTGACGGCCTGCCCGCGTTCCGCGCCGTCCGGGCGCGCCCGCGCGATCGCGTCCTCCAACCGGCCCACGTGGGCCAGCAGCGGCAGCGACGGCGCCCCGGCCGCTGCGGGAGCCAGCAGCGCGCACAGATATCCGGCGAGCTGCTCAGGGGTCGGATAGTCGAACACGACCGCGGCCGGCACGGACTGTCCCGTCGCGGCGTTGATCCGGTCGCGCAGCTCCATCGCCGTGAGCGAGTCGAAGCCGAGCTCCTGGAAGCTCTGCCCGACCTCGACCGCCTCCGCGCCGGTGTGGCCGAGCACCTCGGCGACCATCGCGCGGACCGCGTCCAGTACCGCGGCCTCGCGCGCGCCGTCCGGCAGGGACGCCAGGCGTGCCGCGAGAGCCGCGCCGCCGTCCCCTGAAACCGCGCCGCCGGCCGCGGCGGCGCGACCCTCGTGCGGACGGACCAGCGCGCGCAACACCGAGGGCAGCGCGCCCGCCGCGGCCCGTGTACGCAGGACATTGAGATCCAGTCGCGCCGGGATCACGATCGGCGGCGTCGCGGGTGCGCCGAGGACGGCGTCAAGGGCGGCCAAGCCGCGCGCGGCGTCCATCGGCACCAGCCCGCCGCGGCGCATGCGGTCCAGCGCCGTGCCGCCGAGCCCGCCGGTCATACCGCCGGTGGTCTCCCAAGGTCCCCAGGCCACTGACACACCCGGCAGCCCGGCGGCGCGGCGCTGGACCGCCAGCGCGTCGAGATAGGCGTTGGCGGCGGCGTAGTTGCCCTGCCCCGGCGAGCCGATCACGCCGGCGACCGAGGAGAACAGGACGAACGCCGCGAGATCCTGATCCCTGGTCAACTCGTGCAGGTTGCGCGCGCCGCGGACCTTCGGGCGCAGCACTGTGTCGAGCCGGTCGGCGTCCAGGCCGCGCACCAGGCCGTCATCCAGTGCTCCCGCGGTGTGGAAGACCGCGGTCAGCGGATGCTCGGCCGGGATCGCCGCGAGCAGCTTGGCCAGAGCCTCGCGATCGGCGACGTCGCACGCTGCTACGGTCACGCTCGCGTTCGCGCCGAGTTCGCGTTCGAGCTGCGCGGCGCGGTCGGCGCCGGCTCCGGAGCGGCTGAGCAGCAGCAGATGCCGCACGCCGTGTTCGGCCACCAGGTGGCGCGCGACCAAGCCGCCCAGCGCGCCGGTTCCCCCGGTGATGAGAACGGTCCCGTCGGGGGCGAACACCGCTGGCCGCGGCGACGCGGTGGCCGGCGCGACGCGCGAAACCCGGGGCGCGTAAAGCTTCCCGGCGCGCACGGCCAGCTGTTCCTGCCCGTCGCGCAGCAGCCCGGGAACGGCTTCAAGCGGCGTGGCGTCATCGAGGTCTACCAGGATGAACCGGCCGGGTTCCTCGGACTGGGCCGAGCGGACCAAGCCCCACACCAGGGCCTGCGCTGGGTCGGCCAAGCCGTCCTCCGCGACCGCGTCCCGGGTGACGATGACGAGCCTGCCGCCGGCGTGCCGGTCGTCGGCCAGCCACTGCTGTACCGTGCGCAGCGCCCAGTGGGCCGGTTCGTCCAGGTCCGACGGCACCGCGGCCAGCACGGTCTGCGAACCGGCGGACGGTTCCGCGTCGGCCGGGCGCCGTGCGTCGGCCGCGCCATCCAGGTCGGGCAGCGCGAACCAGTCGAGCCGGTGCAGGAAGTCCAGGCGCGCGCCGCCGGAGGCGAGTTGCCCGGCCGACACCGGCTTGACGACGAGCGCGCCGACCGACGCGACCGGGCGCCCGGTGCCGTCGGCGGCCGTCATGCTGATCGCGTCCGCGCCGGCCGGGGCGAGCCGCACCCGCAGCCGCGTGGCGCCGTCGGCGTGCCGGGTCACCGCGTTCCAGGAGAACGGGATCCTGGTCTGCTCGGCGCCCGCCGCGGTTTCGGCGTTCGCGGCGGCCGGATGCAACGCGGCGTCGAGCAGCGCAGGGTGGAGTGCGAATCCCGCCGCGCCCTCGGCGAGTTTCTCGGGCAGGTGGACTTCCGCGAAGATCTCATCACCGCGGCGCCAAACCCGTTGCACACCCCGGAATGCGTCGCCGTAACTGAGCGAAGCCCCGGCGAGCCGGTCGTACAAGTTCTCGGCGCTCACCGTCTCAGCATCCTGTGGCGGCCAGGCGGTGAGGTCGAAGCCCGCTGCTTCCTCGGCGGCGGGGGCGAGGAACCCGTGCGCGTGCCGGATCCACGGCGCGCCGGCACCCGACCCCGGATCGGACGACCCCGGATCGGCCGACCCCGGGTCGGTAGCGCCCGACTGATCAGCGCCGCGCGAGTGGATCGTCACAGCGCGCCGTCCGGTTTGGTCGGCGGGACCGACGGCGACCTGGAGATCGACCCCGGGGTCGTCGGGCTGCGCGGTCAGTGTCAGGGGCGCCGTCAGGGTGAGTTCGTCGATCCGACCGCAGCCGGTCTGTCCGCCCGCGGTGAGCGCCATCTCGACGAACGCCGTCGCCGGGAGCAGCACCGACCCGAGTACCACGTGGTCGGTGAGCCAGGGATGCGCGGCCGTGCGGATCCGGCCGGTGAACAGCGTCCGGTCATCCTCGGCGATGCGCACGCGGGCCGCGAGGAACGGGTGCCCGGCCGCGGTCAGGCCGAGTCCCGCGGCGTCCGCCGTCCGGTTCGGGGCGTCGAGCCAGTACCGCTGGCGCTGGAAGGGATACGTCGGCAGCTCTACCTTGCGTCCGCCGCGGCCGGCGAGCACGGCGGCCCAGTCGACGCCGGCGCCGTGGACCCAGGCGGTCGCGACCGCGGCGGTGAGCGTCTCGGCCTCCGGTCGCGTCGGCCGCAGCGCGGCGGCGAACACCGTCGGCTCGCCGTCCAGGCAGTCCCGCGCCATCGCGGTCAGGACGCCGTCCGGACCCAGCTCGACGTAGACACCGACGCCCAGTTCCTTCAGGCACTGCACGCCGTCCATGAACCTGACGCCGTGCCTGACGTGCCTGACCCAGTAGTCGGCGCTGCCCAGTTCCGCGGCGGTCGCGGTCCGGCCGCTGAGGTTGGAGACGATGGGGATGCGTGCGGTGCCGAAGGACAGGCCGCGCGCCACGTCGGAGAACGCGTCCAGCATCCCGTCCATGTGGGCGGAGTGGAACGCGTGACTCACCCGCAGCTGCTTGGTCTTGAGGCCGCGCGCGGCGCAGAGCGCGGCGAGTTCGTGCACGGCGTCTTCGTCACCGGAGAGCACGACCGAACGCGGGCCGTTGACGGCGGCCACGCAAACGCGATCGCCGTAGCCTTCGAGCAGTTCCGTCGCCGTGGGCTCGGCGGCCTGCACGGCGAGCATCGCGCCGCCCGCCGGCAGCGCCTGCATCAGACGGCCGCGCGCGGCGACCAGCGTGCAGGCGTCCCGCAGCGAGAGCACGCCGGAGACGTGCGCCGCCGCCAGTTCCCCGACCGAGTGGCCGAGCAGGTAGTCCGGCCGCACGCCCCACGACTCCACGAGCCGGAACAGCGCGGTCTCGATCGCGAAGAGCCCGGTCTGGGTGTAAAGGGTCTGATCGAGGAGGGCGGCCTGCGGCGAACCCCCGGCCGCGAAGACGATCTCGCGCAGCGGACGGCCCAGTAGTGCGTCAAAGTGCGTACACGCCGCGTCGAACGCCTCGGCGAACACCGGATATGCCGCGTACAGGTCCGCGCCCATGCCGATGCGCTGGCTGCCCTGCCCGGTGAACAGGAACGCCGTTTTCGCAGGGCTCGAAGTCGCGGCTCCGGCGCGGATCACCCGGCTGTTGGCCGTGCCCGCGCCGCCGCCGCGCAGCGCGGCGAGAGCTTCCAGCGCGCCGTCGCGCTCCCCGGCGACGACCACCGCCCGCTGGTTGAAGACCGAGCGGGTAGTGGCCAGGGAGACTGCGGCGTCTTCGACGCTGATCGCGCCGTGCGAGACCAGGTGCGCGTGCAGGCGCCCGGCCTGATCCCGCAGCGCGGCCTCGGTACGGGCCGAGAGCATCAGCGATGTCGCCCCGGCGCGCGAGGGCGCCGCGTTGGATGAATGATCCGTCGATGAGGACTGCGC
>NZ_JAGSXH010000216.1 GCF_018283645.1 Actinocrinis puniceicyclus
CGGCAAGGTCCTGAGCAGCCCGCAGGTCCCGCTGCTGCTCCTGATGTCCAAGCGGTTCGTCACCCCGCTGTACCGCGCCACCTTCCTCGCCTCCGCCGCCGGCCACGGCATGCTGCACTGGATGGCCGTGCGTCCCTGCGACCTGGAGACCCTGGCGCTCAAGCTGGGTGTGAGCGGCAAGCAGGACAAGCAGCGGCTGCGCGCCTGGCTGGAGGTGGGCGTGCGGCTCGGCGAGTTCGACAAACACGAGGGCTGCTACCGGCTCAAGAGCCGCAGCGCCAAGCTGCTGGCCCGGATGAAGCACGACGCCCTGGCCGCGGCGCTCGAAGAGGTCATGCAGAACCACGTGCCGGTGCTGCTGAACGCGCCGCGGATGCTGCGCACCGGCGAGCGCTTCACGATGGCGGACCAGGACGGCAGCGTCATCGCCCGCTCCACCCGGGTCGTCGAGCCGCTCGTGGAGGCCGCCATCGACGCCACCCTCGAACGCGAATACCCCGTGCGGCTGCTGGAGATCGGCTGCGGCAGCGGCGTCTACGTGCGCTACGCCGCCTCGGTCAACCCGCGCCTGACCGCGCTCGCGATCGACCTGCAGGACGAGGTCGCCCGGCAGGCCGCGAAGAACATCGCCGAGTGGGGCCTGGGCGACCGGGTCGAGGTGCGCTGCGGCGACCTGCGCACCCTCGACCTGGAGCCGCAGTTCGACCTGGTCACGATGCACAACAACATCTACTACTTCACGCCCGACGAGCGGGTGGAGATCCTGCGGCGCGCCCGCCGGCTGCTCGCCCCCGGCGGCAAGCTGCTGCTGACCACCTCCTGCAAGGGCGGGCACATCGGGCTGGACCTGCTGAACCTGTGGTTCGAGTACGCCGACTTCGGCGGCCCGCTGCCGGCCGCGGAGGAACTGGTCGACCAGTTCACCCAGGCCGGATTCCTGGACGCGCAAGCCCGGCGCATCGTGCCCGGCGAGCAGTTCCGCGCCTTCGTCGGCACCAACCCCCACGCCCCGCTGTCCTAGCCGCAGGAGCGCCCACCATGTCACCACGTACCGCAGCCGCCACGCACACCGCGGCCACCGCAACCCGGCTCATCGTCGCGCTCACCCGGGAGTCCCCCTTCCCGGACGACAGCGCCCCGGACGGCGCCCTGCTGGGCGGCAAGGCCCTGCGCCTGGCCGAGATGACGGCCGCAGGGATGCCCGTCCCGCCCGCCTTCTGCATCACCACCGACCTGTTCGACAGCTACCTGGCCGACACCGGCCTGGCCGGCAAGATCCAGGAGATGGACCCGGCCGCGGCCCGCGACGCGATCGCGCGCACCGACCTGCCCAAGCCCCTGGCCGACGAGATCACCGCGGCCTACCGGCAGTTGGGCGTCGAACGGGTGGCCGTGCGCTCCTCGGCGCGCAAGGAGGACTCCGCCGCGCAGTCCTTCGCGGGCCAGCACGACACCGTGCTCGACGTCGCCGGGGAAGAGGCGCTGCTGGAGGCGGTCAAGACCTGCTGGGCCTCGCTCTGGTCGCCGCGCGCGGCGGCTTACCGCGCCGCCGACCGGTCCGCCGCCGGATCGATCGCGGTGGTCGTGCAGGAGATGGTGCAGGCCGAGGTCAGCGGAGTGCTGTTCACCGCGGACCCGGTCAGCCCGAAGCCGCACCGGATGATCGTCGAAGCCTGCCACGGCCTGGGCGAGGGGCTGGTGTCCGGGCGGGTCTCCAGCGACTTCTTCGCCCTCGACGACCGGACGATGGAACCGGTCGAGGAGCGTATCCGGTACAAGGTGACCAAGTGCGCGCCGATCGAACCCGGCCGGATCGGCATGATCAAGGTGGACGGCGCCGCCCGCAGCGCCCCCTGCCTTTCCCGCGCCCAACTGCGCGACCTGGCCGCGTTGGCGCTGCGCGTGCGCGCGCACTACGGCAGCGAGCAGGACATCGAATGGTCTCTGCGCGGCGGGCGGCTCTACCTGCTTCAGACCAGGCCGATCACCACCCGCCCGCCGGCCGCGGCCACCGCGCGCAGCCCCTTCCTGCGCCCCCAGCCCGACGCGGTCCAGCACGGCGCGCTCTGGTCGCGCATGGACATCGGCGAGATCTTCGTCGGGCAGATGACCCCGCTCGGCCTGAGCTTCGCCCGGCACCACCAGAAGTACGTGCACGGGCCCTGCGCCGCCTCGGTCGGTGTGCGGGACACCGGCGACTACGTGGGCTACATGGGTTACCTCAACGGGCACGTGTACCTGAACGTCTCGTACACCTCGTACCTGCTCGGCCAGTGCCTGCCCACGCGCGACCAGCGGCATTTCACCGCCCGTTTCGTCAGCGAGGAGGTGGACCTGGCCGGGTACAAGAACCCGTACGGGACCTTCCCCGGCGGGATGGAGGACGTGAAGTCCACCGCCTTCTGGATCAAGCACACCGCGACCGAACTGGTGCGCATGAAGACCCGCTGCAAGCAGCTGGTGGCCTCGCGACTGTTCGAGTTCGACCGCGCCCGGGGCATCGACCTGAGCCGCCTGACCCGCCGCGAACTGCACGCCGAGCTGAACCGCTACCTCGATCACTACCACGACATGCACGTCGGCTACATGCCGTACTACATCAACGCCTTCGGCGCCTACGGCCTGATGACCGAGCTGTGCGCGAAGTGGCTCGGCAGCGCCGGGGAGAACCTGCAGAACCGGATCAAGACCGACATGTCGAACCTGCGCACCGTCGCCTCGGCACGGGAGATCTGGTCCGTGGCGCAGGCCGCGCGGCAGCGCCCGAACGTGCTGAGCATCATCCGGGACAGCCCCCTGGAGCGGATCGAGGCCGCGCTGCGCGAGGACGAGGACGGCTCGCTCTTCTGGGACCGGCACATGGAGCCGTTCCTGCGCGCCAACGGCACCCGCAGCCAGCAGGAGATGGAGCTGACCCACCCGCGCTGGATCGACGACCCCTCATACCTGTTCCAGATGATCCGCCGGTACGCCGAGGACGGGATGTCCATCGACGAGATCCTCAAGCGCAACCGCGGCGAGGCCGGGCAGGAGGACGCCACCGCGGTGCTGCGCACGCTGCCGCGGGCCAAGCGCGCCACCCTTGAGAAGATCATCGCGCTCTACGCGAACTGCAGCGAACTGCGCGAGACCGCGCGGATGTCGATGGTCACCTCGCTCTGGCTGATCCGCAACGTCGTCTACGAGGTCGCCCGGCGCCTGGTCGACGAGGGGGTGCTCTACAACGCGGACGAGGTCGCCTTCCTCGAATTCGACGACGTGCGCGCGTACCTGGCCGGCGGCGCCCCGGCGAGCGAGCTGTTCGAGCGGGCCGCGATCGACGAGACCCGGCGCGTGTACGAACACTACAAGCGGCTGCCCGAGCCGCCGCTGTCCTTCATCGGCGAGTGCGACCCGGCGCGCCGGGAGCGCCCGGCCGGCGACGGCCCGCGGCTGGCCGGCCTGGGCGCCAGTCCCGGCCGGGTGACCGGGCGCGCCCGCATCATCGAGGACCTGGTCTGGCAGGCCGACGAGTTCCAGCCGGGGGAGATCCTGGTCACCCGCTACACCGACGCGTCGTGGACTCCGCTGTTCGCCATCGCCGGCGGCGTGGTCACCGACATCGGCTCGATGCTCTCGCACAGCTCGATCGTCTCGCGCGAGTTCAACGTGCCCTCCGTGGTCAACACCAAGCACGCCACCCAGCGCATCAACACCGGCGACACCATCACGGTCGACGGCGACACCGGCCTGGTCGAAATCCTCGAAGCCTGATCCGCACGCGCAACCGCGACGACGACGCCCCGCCCCCGGCGGCGGGGCGGGACGGAGAGAGACCCCTCATGATTCCCAACCAGTGGTATCCGATCCTGCTGCCCGAGGACGTCACCGACGACAAACCGACCGGTGTGCGCCGCATGGGCCAGGACCTGGTGGTGTGGCGCGACATCGACGGCAACCTGGTCTGCCAGGACGCCCGCTGCCCGCACAAGGGCGCGAACCTCGGCGACGGGCGGCTCAAGGGCAACTCGGTCGAGTGCCGCTACCACGGGTTCCGCTACGGCCCGGACGGCGCCTGCGTCGCCATCCCGGCGCTCGGCTCGGACGCCCGCATCCCCGCCGCCCTCTCCATCCGCAACCATCCGGTGCGTGAAGTCAATGGCCTGATCTGGATGTGGTGGGGCGAGGAGCGCCCGGAGCACGAACTGCCCGACGTGCAGATCCCGCCGGAGGTCGCCGACAACCCCAGGCTGCACGCCACCATGCACTGGACGCGTCCGGTGCACTACACCCGCTACATCGAGAGCGTCCTGGAGTTCTACCACGTCACCTACGTGCACCGGGACCACTGGTTCAACTACGTGGACTACCTGTTCCTCTACGGCACGCTGCGCAAGCTCGGACTCGACGGCCGCGAGCGTTACCTGGCCGCCACCAAGGTCGAGAACAGCCACCTGGAGACCGACGGGCAGACCCTGCGCTACTCCTTCGACCACGTGGAGGAGGAGGACCCGACCAACGCCAACCACTACGACGTGACCTTCACCTTCCCGTCGATGTCGCACATCGTCAGCAAGCAGTTCGAGGTCACCGCCTGGTTCGCGCCCATCGACGACGAGCACACCGAGATCTTCCTGCGCTGGTACGAGTTCCCGCGTCTCAAGGGCGTGCTGCGCTCCGAGAAGCTGCGCCGCCTCGTGCCGCGCCTGTCGCTGTACATGGAGAAGTGGGTGCAGGACCCCCAGGACGTGCGCGTCATGCTCGGCCAGGAGCCCAAAGTCAGCGCGCGCGGGGTGAGCAAGTTCATCCCCGTCGACGAGTTGAACGCGAAGTACGTCTCGATGCGCACCCGGCTGTTGCAGGAGGCCGCCGAGGCGGCCGAGGCGGCCGCGCGCCGCGAAGCGCCGGCCGAGGCCGAACCGGCGCCCGAGGCCGAGCCCGGCTCGGCGAACGGCGTGGCGCACGCGTCCGCGAACGGCACGGCGAACGGCACGGCGAACGGCACGGCGAACGGCGCAGCCCGGCGCACGGCGCGCACCGCACCGGCCGCCGACAACGACAGGGTCCTGACCCGCCGGGCCAACGGCACGCGAAGCGCCAACGGCACGGCTGCGAACGGCGCGGCTGCGAACGGCGCGACCAACGGCGCCGCGGGCGTCGAGCCGTCCGCCGCCGACCAGTCCACGGCTGAAGCGTCCACCTCGGCGCGCTGACGCGCCCGCGAACCCCGCCGGCGGGTGCGGTGGCCTCCCCAGCCCGCACCCGCCGCCGGTCGCTGCGACATCCGCTCTTCGTGACCCCGTCAGCGTCCGAAGAGGTCAATGCCCGGTCAGCGAGCGGTCAGCCCTCCTCGCGAGACTGACCGCACCGGGCGCCCCGGCGCGGCAGGTCTGTCCGCCCGCACCCCGAATCCGGCTCAGCCCGCCCCGATTCCCCAGGAG
>NZ_JAGSXH010000217.1 GCF_018283645.1 Actinocrinis puniceicyclus
CGCCGAAAGCCGAACCGACCCGCGCACCGTAACCGAGCACCGCGACATGGAAATAGTCGCGCACACCCTCCTCCTTGGCGCACTTGAGCGACAGCTCGAACAGCAGCCGGTTCAACGCGTCCGCGACGACGTCCGCCTTCCTCTTCGAGATCTCGCCGCCGGTCATCGCATCCTCCATGGAGGTCGACTGGTCCAGCAGGAAGACGAAGCAGGTCGGGTTCGCCCGGCTGATCTCGATCGAGTAAGCCATCCGGCAGCCTTCCTTCAGCGCTCTGAGACAAGGGGATCCTAGTGTCCCGCGCCGGAAATCCGTCGCATGACTCTGCTCGACCTGGCTGCGCACGTCCGGTCATCCGCGCCCGGCTGGCAAGGCGCCGGAACACCCTCGCGGTGCTCGATCAACGCAGTGGGTCGTCTGTGGGTGTTTCGGCAACGCGGCCAGGCGGGATGCGGGGGCCGCTTTTCACGGCGGACTTCCGGCGCAGGATACTAGCTTCGCCGCTCGCGGCGCGGCTCGTTTTCCAGAACGTTCACGGCCTCACCGGGTCCTGGACCGAAGGCCCGGCACCCGGGCCGGTCGCGGCCCGCATCGGCCATCGCCGTGTCGATCACGCCTCACTGTCGCCTCCCGACGACGGACCGCCGCGGGTTCCGGGCCCCCTCGGGGCGAGGCCGGCCGGAGCCCGCTGGCCGGGAGCCGTGCCAAGCGGACGGGCTCGCGCGATGGCGGCGCGCCACCCCGGCCGGGCCGCCGAAGGCGATCTTGAGCTGGGCCGGAACCTCTGAGATAGGCTGCCGGTGTCGACCGCTCAGAACCCGGGAGCAGCTTGTGTGTGGCCTTGTCGCAGTATTGCCGTTGTATGCCAACAATTCTGCGCACGAGGAGGTTCGGGGTCCGGCCCTCGGCGCGTTGGGCACGGCGATCGAGCAAGGCGCGCTGCTGGGTGACCTGGCATCGGCGGCACGCACCGGCGAACGACTCGACGCCCTCAACAGCGCGCTCGAAAACACGGTCAGGCTGCTGTCTTCGCCCGCCGGCACCCACCTGCTCGCCGCCGATCCCGCCGCGGCCGCGCTGCTCGGCGAGCGCGTCGAGACAGTGCACAGCCGACTGCGCATCGCCAACGCTTCGCTCGACGCCGGCGAGGCGGACTGGGACGCCGACGAGGTCGAGCAGGTCCAGATCTTGTTGCGCCGCGCCCTGGACCTGGCGTGGACCCTCGCGGAGGACCGCATCGCGGCGGCCGCGCGCGTGCGGGAACTGGCCGGTCTCGGCGCCGCGGCCGGGGCGGCCGAGCTCTCGCCGGCCGCCTCGGTGTCCTACTTCGCACTGGAGATGGCGCTCGACTCCCTGGACCGCCTTGAGGTACGCGGCCGCGACTCGGCCGGCGTGCACCTGTGGGTGCGCCTGAGCGAGACAGACCTGGCCGACCTGGCGCCCATGGTCGCGCAGCGGCACGACGCGCTGTTCCGGTCCGGCGCGGTCGAACAGGTCGCCGGGTGCCTGTCCATCGTCTACAAGACCGCCTCCCTCGTCGGGCGCCTCGGCGACAACGTCCGCGCGCTGCGCGCCTCGATCCGCGACGACGCGCTGCTGCGCGAGATACTGCGGCGCCCCTCCGCCCGCGTCAGCGTGCTCGGCCACACCCGCTGGGCCAGCGTCGGCCGCGTCAGCCAGCCGAACGCGCATCCCCTCAACAACCTGGCGTACAGCTCCACACTCGCGGACGCGCACACCACCCGGGCAGCCGGGTCCGCCCGGTACGCGGTCGGCGCGCTCAACGGCGACATCGACAACCACGTGGAGCTGCGGACCGGCGAAGGCATCGAGGCCGATCCCGAGGTGACCACCGACGCCAAGCTCATCCCCGTGATGGTCGCGCAGCGGCTCGACGACGGCGCCGACGCGGCGGGCGCGCTGCACGACTGCCTGCGCCGGTACCGCGGCTCGATGGCCATCGGCGTGCAGACCGACGACGCCCCCGACCGGCTGCTGCTCGGCGTGAAGGGCGGCGGCCAGGGCCTCTACGTGGGGCTCGGCCCGGCCGGCTACCTGGTGGCCAGCGAGGTCTTCGGCCTGGTCGCCTGGTCCACCCGGTACCTGCGCATCGACGTGGACGGCGACGCGCCGGGCGAAGCCGTGGTCGTCTGCGTCGACGGCGCGGACGCGGGAACCGCGGCCGGCCTGCGGCGAATCGACGGCACCGGCGCCGCGCACCAGATACCGGAAGCGCAGTTCCGGCTCCCCGAGGTGGCGACGCGGGACATCGCCCGCGGCGGTTTCGAGCGGTACCTGGAGAAGGAGCTGGCCGAGGCGCCGGCCTCGTTCCGCCGGACGCTGCGCGGCCGTGTCCACGAACGCGACGGCCGGCTGACGGTGGACCTGCCCGATTCGGCGCTGCCGACGTCCGTCCGCGAGCGGCTGCGCGACGGGTCGCTCGACGAGGTCATCTTCATCGGTCAGGGCACGGCGGCCGTCGCCGCGTCAGGCATCGCGTACCTGGCCGAGTCCCTGTTCGGGGACCGGATCAGGGTACGCACCATGCCCGCCACGGAGCTGTCCGCCTGGCATCTGCACCGCGATCTGAGCCACGCGTGCATCGTCGCGATCAGTCAGTCCGGAACCACGACGGACACCAACCGCACCGTGGACCTGGTGCGCGAACGCGGCGCCACGGTTCTGGCGATCGTCAACCGGCGCGACAGCGATCTGGTCGCCAAGAGCGACGGGGTGCTGTACACCAGCGACGGCCGGGACATCGAGATGGCGGTCGCGTCCACCAAGGCGTTCTACGCGCAGGCCGCGGCGGGAATGCTGCTGTCCCTCGGATTCGCGAAGCAGGCCGGGATCCTCGACCCGCACGACGAGGACGCGCTGCTGCGCACGCTCGCCGAGATCCCGGACAAGCTCGAGGAGCTGGAGAAGAGCAAGGCCGGGATCGCCGCCATCGCCGAGCAGGTGGCCTGCAGATACCGGTATTCGGCGGTGCTGGGGTCCGGGCCGAACCGCATCGCGGCCGCCGAGGTGCGCATCAAACTCTCAGAGCTGTGCTACTGCGGGGTGTCCAGCGACGCCGTGGAGGACAAGAAGCACATCGACCTGTCGGCCGAGTCGCTGGTGCTCGTGTGCGCCGCGGGCACCCCGGTGACCCAGCTGCACGACGTGGTCAAGGAGGTCGAGATCTTCGCCGCGCACCGCAACCGCCCGGTGATGATCGTGGACGCCGGCACCGGCGGCCTCTGGCCGACCGAGCTGATCATCGAGGTGCCGCCGACCCACCCGAAACTGGCGTGGATCCTGAGCACCGCGGCCGGGCACCTGTTCGCCTACTACGCGGCGCGCGCCATCGACCAGGCCGGTGACGACCTGCGCCTGGCGCTCACCGCCCTCGATCAGGGCGAGCCGGGCGGCACCGTCGCCGCGGCGCTGGCGCTCGGTCGCTTCGTCGACGACTGCGGCCGCGGCCTTCTGCGCGGCGTCCTCGGCAGCGACACCGGCATGCGGCTGGCGGCGGCGCACTGGTTCCTGACCGGCGCGCTGCCCGCCTCGGCGCTGCCGGAATACACCGAGGGCGCGGATCCGCTGGAGTTCGTCCGGCAGATCCTCGACGCGGCCGTGGACGAGATGACTCGCTCCATCGACTCGGTCAAGCACCAGGCCAAGACGGTGACGGTCGGTACCTCCCGGTCCGGCGCGTACCTGTTCGACAGCCGGCTGGCCAAGGCCGTTCTGGAAACGGGTGTGGATCGCGACACACTCGGCTACGCGACCCTGGCCGCGCTGCGCGGGTATGACGCGGTCGTCACCGCGGTCGCCGGCGCCACCCGGTACGCGCTCAGCGGCAGCCCCAACGACCTGCGGATAAAGGTGGTCAGCAAGTCGGGCATCGCCCAGGACCTGCCGTCGCGCGCCGATGCGGGCACTGAGCTGATGGGCACCAAGAAGCTGGCCGTGGAGACCGGTAGCGTGCGTTTGGAGCGCGGCATCAACGACGGCCGGCTCGTGCTGATCGTGCCCGAGACCTCGGGCAGCAGGCCCGTCGGCGTGACCCTGCTGCACGTCGAGCTGGCGCCGCGGGCCTCGGGCACCGCCCTGCTCGCGGCGCTGGAGGCCAGCGGTCCCCGGCTGCTGGAGCTGCGGGCTGCGATCACCGAGCGCGACCGCCCGTTCACCACGGAGGCGCTTTCCGCGCTGGATCCCGAACTGGTGCTGCTGGCTCCGGCGGCGCGGGTCGCCGCCGCCATGGGCTGAACCGCCGCGGTCAGGTCTCGATCGGGCCGCACGCGCGGCACGGCACGGCGGCCGGATGCGTGAGTTGCCGCATCCGGCCGCCGGCCGGTTACTTCGAGTGCTCAGCTGCAGGCGTTTCCGTTGAGGGTGAAGGCGCTGGGGCTGGTGTCGTTGCTGCTCCAGGTGCCCTGGAAGCCGAACTGCACGTTGCCGCCGGGCGCGATGGCCGGGTTGTAGCTCATGTTGGTCGCGGTGACCGCCGACCCGGACTGGGTGACGTTCGCGTTCCACGCGTTGGTGACCTTCTGGTCACCCGGGAAACTCCAGGTCACCGTCCAGCCGTTCACCGTCGAGGTACCCGTGTTGGTCACCGTCACGTTCGCGGTGAACCCACCGCCCCACTCGTTCTTCACGTACGAGACCTGACACGTCCCACCACCCGTGCTACCGGTCCCGATCGTCCACGTGAACGACGCGGACCCGGACGCACCGGTCCCGTCCTTCGCCGTCACCGTCACGTTCGAGGCACCCGACGCCGTCGGCGTACCGGAGATCAGACCCGAGGAGGAGATCGACAACCCCGCCGGAAGACCCGACGCACTGTACGTCAACGACTGACCCGACCCGGAGTCAGTGGCCTGAACCTGAAGACCACTGATCGCCGTGCCCACCGTGCCGGTCTGCGCGCCCGGGTTGGTCACCGTCACCGTGTTCCCGCTGCCACCGGAAATCGTCCACGTGAACGACGCGGACCCTGATGCGCCGGTACCGTCCTTCGCCGTCACCGTCACGTTGAACGAACCCGACGCGCTCGGCGTACCCGAGATCAGACCCGAAGAGGAGATCGACAACCCCGCCGGAAGACCCGACGCACTGTACGTCAACGACTGACCCGACCCGGAATCAGTGGCCTGAACCTGAAGGCCGCTGACCGCGGTGCCCACCGTCCCACTCTGCGCACCGGGATTGGTGACCGTCACCGTGTTGGCCATGACCGCTGTGGGGATCACGTACGTCACGAGCGAGCGGCCCGGCACGGTCGCCGAGAACGAGCCCCCGTTCACGCTCGTCGTGCCCTGAGCCGCGATGGTGTTCGAGCTGTTGGTCAGGTACGGGGTGACCGTGGCGCCGTTGGCAACTCCGGTGTTCGCCAGCGAGTAGGTGATCGTGTCGGCACCGCTGC
>NZ_JAGSXH010000218.1 GCF_018283645.1 Actinocrinis puniceicyclus
CCCCCAGACCGCGCCGACCCCAGACCGCGCCGACACAGCCGACACCATCGACACAGCCGGGAGAGCCGACACACCCGCCGCCGCGGTCAGGACGGCTTGCGGCCGGTGACCCCCCATGCGACCAGCCGGGTGAGGCCGGAGCGCAGTTCCCCCTCCTTGACCGACCAGCTGTCGAATGCCTTGGTGTGCGCCGCGCTGGCCGCGAGCATCGTCACCAGCGCCCCGGCGGTCGCGGCCGGATGCACCTCGGCGTCGAGCTTTCCGGAGCGCTGCAACTCGGTGATCGCCTCGGTCAGCGCCTGCACGACCGAGTTGAACAGCTTCATGCGTATCCGTGAGAAGCGCCGGTCGCCCTCCGCCGCGGCGAGGTCGACCACGCGCAGGATCGCGTCGTGCTGCCGCCAGAAGTCCAGGAAGCCGTCCACCAGCGCGCCCGCGGCGGCCCCGCCGGATCGCCCGGTCCAGTTCTGCTCCGAGGCCAGGTCCTTGAGCGCCGCGGCCTCCCTGAGCACTTCGTTGGCCAGTTCGACCACGGCGGTCTGGATGTCCGGGAAGTACTGGTAGAAGGTGGCCGGCGAGGTGCCGGCCTGCCGGGCCACATCGATCACGGTCACGTCCCGGTACGAGGTGGACGCGATCAGCTCGCCGAGGCATTCGAGCAGCCGAGCGCGGGTGGCCTGACCCCGGCGGCCTGCGATCCGCCCGTCAACGGTACGTACTTGTGTCATACCGTCAGTTTATATATGGCTCGATAGATTGCATTTGTGACGGACCATGGTTTGCGCCATCTGGTGGGGCTTCAGCTGGGTGCCCCCTGGCTGTGCGTTCGCTCGGCCGTTCGCGCCGCCGCGGCCGCGGCCGTGGCCGGAACCAGCCGCACCACCACCGATTTGGACGTCGGGGTGTTCGACACCTGGGCCGTGGAGTCCAGCGGCACCAGGACATTGGTCTCCGGGAAGTACGCGGCGGCGCAGCCGCGCGCCGTCGGGTAACCGACGACGCGGAACCCGGGCGCGCGCCGCTCGACCCCGTCCCGCCACACCGAGACCAGGTCCACCAGGTCACCGTCCGCGCAGCCGAGGACGACCAGGTCCGCCGGGTTGACGAAGACCACCCGCCGGCCCTGTCTGATCCCGCGATAGCGGTCGTCGAGCCCGTAAATCGTCGTGTTGTACTGGTCGTGCGAGCGGATGGTCTGCAACAGCAGATGGCCCTCCGGCACGCGCAGGACGTCGAGTTCGTTGACGGTGAAGTTCGCCTTGCCGGTAGCCGTGGGGAAGGTCCGCGAGTCGCGCGGCCCGTGCGGCAGTTGGAAGCCCTGCGGTTCGCGCACCCGCGCGTTGAAGTCCGCGAAGCCGGGCACGACGCGCTCGATCCGGTCCCTGATCCGGTCGTAGTGCGCGGCCAGCCACTCCCACTCGACCGGTTCCGGCCCGTCCGCGACCCGCTCGCCCAACAGCTGCCGGGCCAGCCCGGCGATGATCGACACCTCGCTCCTGAGCTGCGGCGAGGCCGGCTCGAGCCGGCCGCGCGAGGCGTGCACCATCGACATCGAGTCCTCGACCGTGACGAACTGCTCGCCGCACTCCTGCACGTCCCGCTCGGTGCGCCCGAGCGTCGGCAGGATCAGCGCGTCCCGGCCGGTGACCGCGTGCGAGCGGTTGAGCTTCGTGGAGACCTGCACCGTCAGGGCGCAGTTGCGCATCGCCGCCTCGGTCACCGCCGTGTCGGGAGTCGCGTTCACGAAATTGCCGCCGACCGCGAAGAACACCCGCACCTTCCCGTCGCGCATCGCCCGGATCGCGTCGACCGTGTCGTAGCCGGGCGCGCGCGGGGGTTCGAAGCCGAACTCCGCCTCCAGCGCGTCCAGGAACCGAGCCGGCGGCTTCTCGTAGATGCCCATCGTCCGGTCGCCCTGCACGTTGGAGTGGCCGCGCACCGGGCAGACCCCGGCGCCCGGGCGCCCCACATTGCCGCGCAGCAGCAGGAAGTTGACGATCTCCCGGATGGTCGGCACCGAGTGCCGGTGCTGGGTCAGGCCCATCGCCCAGCACACGATCACGCTCTTCGCGCCGAGCACCCGTTCGCCGAGCGCCTCGACCTGCTCGCGCGGCAGACCGGTGGCTTCGAGCACTGTCTCCCAGGGGGTCTCGCGCACCTCCTTCGCGTAGGCGTCGAACCCGTGCGTGTAGGTGTCGATGAAAGCGCGGTCCAGGACCTGCCCGGGCATGCGCTCCTCGGCCTCAAGCAGCAGCCGGCCGAGCGCGCGGAACAGGGCGAGGTCGCCGCCGAGCCGGATCTGCAGGAACTCGTCGGCCAGCGGTGTGCCGGATCCGATCAGGCCCCGGACGGTCTGCGGGTTCTTGAACCGGATGAGACCGGCCTCCGGCAGCGGGTTGACCGCGACGATCCGCGCTCCGGCGCGCTTGGCCCGCTCCAGCGCGACCAGCATGCGCGGATGGTTCGTGCCCGGGTTCTGCCCGACCACGATGATCAGTTCGGCCCGGTACAGGTCGTCGAGCGAGACGGAGCCCTTCCCGACGCCGAGGGTCTCGCTCAGCGCCGATCCGCTCGACTCGTGGCACATGTTCGAGCAGTCCGGCAGGTTGTTGGTGCCGTAGCGGCGCACCAGCAGCTGGTAGAGGAACGCGGCCTCGTTCGAGGTGCGCCCGGAGGTGTAGAAGACCGCTTCGTCGGGCGCGCAGGCCCGCAGTGCGTCGGCGGTGATCCGGAACGCCTCGCTCCAGCTCACCGGCCGGTACCGGTCGTCGTCGCGGGCCTTGTACATCGGCTCGGTCAACCGGCCCTGCTGCCCGAGCCAGTAGTCGGACTTGGCCGCCAGGTCGGCCATCGTGTGCTCTTCGAAGAAGGCGCGCGTCACCCGCCGCAGCGTCGCCTCCTGCGCGACGGCCTTCGCGCCGTTCTCGCAGAACTCCAGATGCCCGCGGTCCGGTCCCTCCGGCCAGGCGCAGCCGGGGCAGTCGAAACCGCCGGGCTGGTTGACGCGCAGCAGGGTGAGGGCGGTGCGCTTGACGCCCATCTGCTGCTCGACGAGGCGCATGGTCTTGGCCACCGCGGGTGCCCCGGCGGCGTAGGTCTTCGCCGAGCCGACGGACAGGTTCTCGTCGGCGGGGTCGTTGCGCGGTGCCGCGGTGGCCATCGGTCGCCTCCCTGCGTACGCCGCGGCGCTGCTGTGGCGCGCGGCTCCTGGCTGCCAGCCCCTATGCCAGCACTGTACCGCCGCGCACAGTTCATCCCATGGAGTGAAGTTGACCGGTATTCGCCCGACAACCCCTCGCGAACCTGCACGTAATGGAAGTCCCACCGCGCGGTCGGGCGCGCGCGACGTACTCGGCCAGAAGGGATCTTTCTGATGGGAACCCATGCCAAACCCCGGACACGGGTGCGCGCCGTCGCGCTGAGCACGCTCGCCGTCGGTGCGACGCTCACCGCGGCGGGCCTGACCGCCGCCGCCCTCGAACCGACCGGGGCGAGCCTGGCGGACGGGGCGCAGAGCGCCGATCCGGTAAATCTGGCCGGCGGCGGTCTCGGCGCTCCGGTCCCGGTGGCGAACGTGAGCGACCTCGACGCCGGCGTGCCGCAGACTTCCGTGGCTCCGGTCGCCCAGGCAGCGGCGCCGCGGCGAGCCCCGGCGCCGGCGTATCCGAGGACTGAGCCCACCTCTCCGGGCGGGACCTTCGCCGGAACCGTCCCCCAGCACCAGACTCCGCAGAGCGGTACTGCGGCGACCGCGACCACCGTTCCTGCCGCGACGACCACAGGCGGCTCGGCGCAGGGAGGCGCGGGTGACGGCAGCGGCACGAGCAGTGGCAGCGGCAGTGGCACGAGCACCGGCAAGGGTAGTGGTAGCGGTAACGGCAGGGGGAACGGCGGCGCGGGCGCTGCCACGACCGCGCTGCTCGGCACGGGCGCGATCGGCGACGCGCTGACGGGACCGGTCTCCGTGGCGGACGCGTCCGGCATCCTGAATCAGGCCACTTCTACCGTGGGCGGTCTGCTCGGCTCCCTGAGCGCACTGGCCTGATCATCAGCAGACATCATCGTCCGATCACTAGGCATCCACACACCCTGGGGTGACCCGCGTCACCCCAGGGAATGAAGCCCGCTGACACCGCCGCGGCCGCTTGGCAGGATGGTCGCGCCCGTGCAGCGGCCAGCCACGGAAGGCGGTGGACCCGACCCTTGTCCGCACTCGCACTCCTGCCCCGTTTCCCGGTCACGCTCCCCGCCGCGGGCGCGAACCCGCTCGCGCACCGCCGTGAAGCGGAGCCCATCGCGACCGTCCCCGACCAGGCGGCGGCCTCGATCGCCGCGTTCCTGCTCACGGACCACATCTCGGACGCGGCGGTCCGCGCCATGCTCGACACCGCCGCCGACGTGCGATACGGCCTCGACGCCGGGGCGCTGCGCCCGAATGACGAACTCGGCCTCGCGGGTGTGGTCCTCGCGTTCATGGCCGAGCGGATCGAGCACGACCCCACCGCCTATCCGACGCTCGCCCGCGCTGCGGCCGACCTCGTGCCCGAACCCGCCGCGCCGCAGGACCGGGACGGCCGCGGCGGCCTGGCCAAACGGGCCCGCCGGGCCGCCGTCGAGGTGCTGCGCCCGCTCGCGCTCGCCACCACCGTGCGTGCCGCCACCTGGGACGTGACGCACCCGAACGGGAAGGCCCCGGCATGACCGCGACCGCCGAACAGAGCGCGCCGGGCGATGCCCGGTCCACGGTGCGAGCCTGCCCCTGTTCCGCCGAGCCGCCACGGGCCGTGCCGGCGCCCGTCCTCGCCCCGTACCTGGGGTTGGCCGCGGCGGTGCTGTGCGCGCTCGCCGGCGGTTGGCTGCTGCTGGCTCCGTATGCCTTGGACTTCCGGCACGGAGCCGACCGGCCGCCGCGCTCCGTCGTGGTCGACCTGGTGACCGGGACCGCGATCACGGCCGCGGCCCTGCTGACGGCGATTCTGTTCGGGGCGGCCCTGGTGACACGTTTGCGTGTCCGGCCGGAAGCGCCGCCGTGCGCCCGACCGGAACATAAGGAGCAACCGGAGACAACGCGCCGCCCGCGCGCACAGCGGGCCGCGGCGCCCGACCCGGACCTCGACCCCGTCCCGGACCTCGACCCCGTCCCGGACCTCGGACCCGGCCCCGTGCCCAAGCCCGAGCGCGACATGGGTCCGGGCGCCGATCCCGACCCGGGCGGTGCTCTGCACGAACTGCTCACCCCGCTCATCGCCGCGCTCGCCGCCGACCTGCGAAACCGCGATCGGTCCGGTCAACGCGCCCCCGAGCAGAACGGACAGGAGTGATGACCATGTCCAGTGCGGTTCCCGCGCAGCGCAGCGGCCGGATCGAACCGGCGCGCGCGGACCTGCCC
>NZ_JAGSXH010000219.1 GCF_018283645.1 Actinocrinis puniceicyclus
GCCGACCGCCGTCTGTCGCGCCGGCTCGTCGTGATCATCCTGGCGGTCCTCGCGGCGGCGGGCATCGGACTCGGCACCAGACTCGGAACCGGTGTGGTCGGCGGGTCGGCGGCGGTACCGCCGCCGACCGCCCAACAGAAGGCTGATTACGCCGGCATCGTTCCCGCTCCGGTACACGCGGCGGCGACCGGAGGCCAGTTCACGATCACCTCGTCGACCGCCGTCTCCGTGCCCGCGGACTCCATCCCGGCGCGAGGTGTCGGCGACTACCTGGCCGCACTGCTACGTCCCTCCACCGGCTACCCACTGGCTGTCGGGACGAGCGACGGCCCCGGTGGCGGCCGAATCCGGCTGGCACTCACGGGAGCAAGCCCCGACAAGCAGCTCGGCCCCGAGGGGTACCGGCTCGACGTGGCAGGTGATCAGATCACCGCCACTGCCAACGAGCCGGCCGGACTGTTCCACGCCGTCGAGACGCTCCGCCAGCTGTTGCCTCCTGAGGTCGAGCAGCGCTCCGCTCAGCACGATGTCTCATGGACCGTACCTTCCGGGCACGTCGTCGACTCGCCCCGCTTCGCGTACCGCGCCGCAGGTCTCGATGTCGCCCGGCATTTCTTCGGTGTCGCGGACGTGGAGCGGTACATCGACGAGATCGCGCTGTACAAGGTCGACTATCTGCACCTGCATTTGACGGACGATCAGGGCTGGCGGTTAGCGATCGACGGCTGGCCGAAACTGACCGGCATCGGAGCACGCACCGAGGTCGGTGGGCGCGCGGGCGGCTTCTACACACAGGATGACTACCGCAAGCTGGTCGCCTACGCTCAGGCGCGGTATGTGACGATCATCCCGGAGATCGACGTTCCGGGGCATGTGACTGCCGCGCTGGCGTCATACCCGCAGCTCAGTTGTGACGGAAAGCCGCGGCCGGTGTTCACGGGCATCGACATCGGATTCAGCTCGCTGTGCGCTGGCAAACCCACGATATACGCATTCCTCGCCGACGTTATCCGGCAGGTCGCCGCCCTAACGCCGGGGCCGTACATCGGTATCGGCGGCGACGAAGCGCAGGCGACCTCGGCGGCCGACTACACGAAGATCGTGGGCCAAGCGGCAGCGGACGTGCGCGCGGACGGCAAGACGCCGTGGGGCTGGCAGGAGATCACTTCGGCATCGATCGGGACACCGGCCGTCGCGACGTACTGGAGTCCCGGTTTCCCGACCGCGCAGCTCAAGCGCTCGGCCGCCGCGGGGACCCAACTCGTGCTCGATCCGGCGAGCCACACCTACCTGGACCAGAAGTACGACGCCGCGACCACGCTCGGCCTGCACTGGGCCGGATACGTCGAGGTCCAGGACGCGTACAACTGGGACCCGGGAACGTATCTGCCCGGGGTCGACACCTCTTCGGTGCTCGGTGTCGAAGCGGATCTGTGGACCGAGACCGTCGTGTTCAACTTCGACATCGACTACATGGCCTTCCCGCGCTTGCCCGCGATCGCCGAACTGGGCTGGTCACCCTGGTCCACGCACGACTGGTCCGCCTTCAGGCTGCGCCTGGCCTCGCAGGGACCGCGCTGGAAAGCCCTGGGCGTCAAATACTACAGATCGCCGCAGGTGCCGTGGCCTCCCGGCGGCTGACCTCAAGCAGACTCCGGTCATGCGCACATAGACTCGCTGGAATGAGCATTCTCGTGGTCACCGGGACCGGTACCGGCGTCGGCAAGACGATTGCGACGGCGGCGCTGGCGGCGCTGGCGGCGACGCGCGGCGCGTCGCTGGCCGTGGTCAAGCCCGCGCAGACCGGTGTGGCCGAGGACGAACCCGGGGATCTCGCCGACGTAGCCCGGCTCGCGGGGCTCGCGGACACTGACACATACGAGTACGCCCGCTACCCGGACCCGCTCTCCCCCGCAGCCGCAGCGCGGATCAGCGGCCTGCCGCCGGTCTCGCTGCACGACGCGGCCGCCGACATCCGCAAGCTCGCGGACTCACGCCGCCTGGTCCTGGTCGAGGGTGCGGGCGGGCTGTTGGTGCGCTACGACGAGGACGGCACGACCCTCGCCGACCTCGCGCGCGACCTGAACGCCCCGGTCCTGGTGGTCGCCGACCCGGCGCTCGGCACGCTCAACCACACCGCGCTGACCCTGGAATCGATGGCGCTGCGCGGCGTCGAGCTCGCCGGGGTTGTGCTCGGCAGCTGGCCGTGCGAACCGGACGAGCCGGATCTGGCGATGCGCTGCAACATCCGCGACCTGGAAACGCTCGCCGCCCGGCCGCTCGCCGGCGCGATCCGGTCCGGCGCGGGCACACTCGACGCCCCCGACTTCCTGCTGGCCGCCCGCGCGGGCCTGTCCCCCGCCTTCGGCGGCACGTTCGACGCGTCCGCCTTCCGCTCCCGCTACGGCCTCTAAAGCGTGGTTCGCGCAAAAAATCTGATTCTCAGATACACTGAAGCCATGCGTACCATGACGGCCACCGAGGCTTCGCGGAAGTTTTCGGACCTGCTCGACGCGATCGAGCGCGGTGAGACCATCACCATCACGCGTGGAAACCATCCCGTAGCCGAGATCGGTCCGGCCCACCGCCGCACCGGAGCCGATCTGCGCGCAGCGCTCGCCGGCATCCCAGCACCGGATGACAAGTTCGCACTCGATATCTCCAGCGCCCTGGAATTGCTCGATCACGAAGAGGCCGACCCGTGGGCCGACGCTTGATCCTTGACACGAACATCCTGATCGCCTACGAGCGGGGCGCCATCGACCAAGCTGGACTGGACGCCGATGACCTGGCGATCGCGGCCGTGACGGTAGCCGAGTATCGGGTGGGAATCGAACTCGCCGACTCCGCGCAACGCGCCGCTGATCGCGCCCGTGCCCTGACCACGATCACGTCTGTCGTCGATGTGCTCGACTACACGGACGCGACCGCCGCATACCATGCTCGGCTGCTCGCGCACGCGCGCCGAACGGGATCACGCCGGGGCGCCCATGATCTGATCATTGCCGCGCACGCAGCCGAGTCCGGCCGGATGGTGCTCACCCGCGACGCCAAGGCGCGTTTCGGAGACCTGCCTGGTGTCACAGCAGTCGACGCTTGACGATGCCGAGCACACTCGTCTGTGCCTGACCGAGGGGTTTCAGCCCTGCTCGCCCCATCCGCTCCTGAATAGGGCAGACTGCCGTGAGCTGGACGACTGCGCCGTGAAGAACCGCGTCGTCATGAAGATCCACGTCGAGCGAAAGGCCTCGCATGACCGTCACCGTGGAATCCGCCGACCCGGCCGCCGGGAACAGCACCGCTGAGGACGGCGCGGCTACGGTGGACATCCTGGCCGTAGCGCGGGAGCAGGTGCTGGAGCAGGGCCGGGGCCTGGACGAGGCGCAGGTGCTCGCCGTGCTGGAAATGCCGGACGAGCGGCTGGAGGAACTGCTCGCGCTCGCGCACGAGGTACGGCAGCGCTGGTGCGGTCCCGAGGTCGAGGTCGAGGGCATCGTGTCGGTCAAGACCGGCGGCTGCCCGGAGGACTGCCACTTCTGCTCGCAGTCCGGCCGTTTCCCCACCCCGGTGCGGGCCGCCTGGCTGGACATCCCGTCGCTGGTGGAGGCCGCGAAGGAGACCGCCGCGACCGGCGCAAGCGAGTTCTGCATCGTCGCGGCGGTGCGCGGGCCGGACGAGCGGCTGATGGCGCAGATGCGCGAAGGCGTCGCGGCGATCAAGGCCGCGGTCGAGATCAACGTGGCCGCGTCGCTCGGCATGCTGACGCAGCAGCAGGTGGACGAGCTGGCCGAGATGGGCGTGCACCGCTACAACCACAACCTGGAGACCGCGCGCTCCTACTTCCCGAACGTGGTCACCACGCACACGTGGGAAGAGCGCTGGGAGACACTGACCATGGTGCGCGACGCGGGTATGGAAGTGTGCTGCGGCGGCATCGTCGGTATGGGCGAGACGCGCCCGCAGCGGGCCGAGTTCGCCGCGCAGCTGGCCGAACTGGAGCCGGACGAGGTGCCGCTGAACTTCCTCAACCCGCGTCCCGGCACACCCTTCGGCGACCGGGAGCCGCTGGAAGGCCGCGAGGCGCTGCGGACGATCGCCGCGTTCCGGCTCGCGCTTCCGCGCACGATCCTGCGTTACGCGGGCGGCCGGGAGATCACGCTCGGAGACCTCGGTACCGAACAGGGACTGCTCGGCGGGATCAACGCGGTGATCGTCGGCAATTACCTGACCACGCTCGGGCGCCCGGCGACAGCGGATCTGGAACTGCTCGACCGGCTCTCGATGCCGGTCAAAGCCCTTTCCGCGACGCTCTGAGAACTGAGAACTGAGAACTGAGAACTGAGACGCCCTCGGCGAGAGCGGCTCACACCAGCAGCGGGGCGAGAGCCGTCTGCGCCGCGCCCACGAGCGCCGGGGCGGACAGGGTCGCCGCGACCACCGGGACCGCGACCGCGCGCTCCAGGAACGAGCGCTCGCGCAGGGCCGCGGACAGCGGCCCCGGAGCCACCGCCAGCAGCCGGGCGAGCAGGCCGCCGAGCACGATACGGTCCGGGTCCAGCAGGTTGACCAGCACCGCGAGGCCCGCGCCGACCCGGCCGGAGACCGTGTCCGCGGCCCGGCGCGCGACCGGGTCGCCCGCCGCGGCGTCGACGAGCACGACCCGGGCCCGGTATTCGAGCCCCGTCGTCGGTGTGTCGGGGCGGCCGGCCGCGCGCAGCAGCGCCCTCGGGTCCGCCTCGGTCTCAAGGCAGCCGCGCGCACCGCAGCGGCAGGGCTCGCCGCCGGGGTTCGCCGTGGTGTGACCGACCTCCATCGCGTAGCCGCTCGCCCCGAGGAACAGCCGGCCGGAGCTGATCAGTGCGCCGCCGATGCCGATGTGCTCCGTGGTGACGAACAGCATGTTGCGCGCGTCCCTGCCCGCACCGTGCACATGCTCGGCCAGCGCGGCGAGGTTGGCGTCGTTGCCGACGTACACCGGCAGGCCGTCGAGCCCGGGCGCCGCGGCCAGTTCGGCCGCGACCAGCTCCCGGACCGGGATGCCCGGCCAGTTCATGTGCCGCGGCGCCAGGGCGTAGCCGTCGCTCGCACGCACCGGGGACGGCATCGAGACTCCGACGCCGAGGCACGGCCGCCGGCTCTCGGAGGCGATCAGCCGCACCAGCCGGCCGATCCGGCGCATCGTCGTCGCGACGTCGGGCGAGGGCTCGACCGTCTCGCGTTCGATCCGCAGCATCGTGCCGCCGAGTTCGAACGCGCTCACGTCGAGCGTGTCGACACGCAGATGCACGGCGATGGCGATCGGCGAGGTCGGCGCGACCCGGACC
>NZ_JAGSXH010000021.1 GCF_018283645.1 Actinocrinis puniceicyclus
CCAGTAGTCAGCACCCGCCCACCCCCAACCGCATCCGCCGCACCAGGGCCTTGTGCGCCGTCGCCGCGGCCGCGATGATCAGCGGCTTCCTGTCGGCCGGGCCCGCGCTCGCCGCGGGCGAAGCCACCGCCGCGCCCCACAGCGCGGTGAAGACCGCGACAAGGCCCGCGAACCGGCCCGCGACCTGCACCACAACCGCCGCAGGGCGCTCAAGCTGCGCGCACAGGACCCTGACCGCGAAGCCGCCCGCGGCGAGCACCGACACCTCACTGGTGGCCGGCGCCACGACCGATCCCGCGCGACTGGTGGACACCCGGACCTGGACCACCAACGGCGGCAACACCTTCCCCGGCGCCATCGTGCCGTTCGGCGAGGTGCAGTGGAGCCCGGACACCATGCCGGACCGCAACGCCGGCGGCGGCTACGCCTACGGCGACTCCGCGCTGACCGGCTACAGCCTCACCCACGTCAGCGGCCCCGGCTGCGGCGCGGCCGGCGACGTGCCGATCCTGCCGCTGACCGGGGCGCTGACCGGCGGCGACCCCAACGGCGCGACCACCTCGTTCACCAACACCGGCGAGGTGGCCCAGGCCGGCTACTACTCCGCCGAGAGCAACCTGCCCAGGACCATCACCTCCGAGTTCACCGCCACCGCGCACAGCTCGATGGGCCGCTTCACCTTCCCGGCCACCACCCGGGCCGGCTTCCTGGTGAAGCTGATGGACGCCCAGAACACCGTCACCTCGACCACCGCTCAGGTCGTCGGCACCGACGAGGTCGCCGGCTCGCAGACCAGCGGCGGGTTCTGCGGCGACCCGGCCGCGTACACGGTCTACTTCGACCTGGTCTTCGACCACTCCTTCACCGCCTCGCAGGTGCTCACCGACTCGGGGCAGAAGTCCCCGGCCGCGGTGTTCCTCACCTTCGACACCACCGCCTCCCAGGTCGTGCAGGCCAAGGTGGGCATCTCCTACGTCAGCACCGCGAACGCCGCGCTGAACCGGCAGAAGGAGAACAGCGGCTGGAACTTCGGCGCGGTCAGGAGCGCGGCGCAGAAGTCCTGGAACGGACTGCTGGGCAGGATCGCCGTCTCCGGCGGCGCGGCGGACAAGACCCAGCAGTTCTACAGCAACCTCTACAAGGTCTTCGTCCAGCCGAACATCACCAGCGACGTCAACGGCCAGTACCTCGGCTCCGACGGCAAGGTGCACACGGTCGCCGGCCCGCAGAAGAACCAGTACGGCATGTTCTCCGGCTGGGACACCTATCACGGCACCTCGCAGCTGCAGGCGATGCTGGACCCGAGCGCCGCGAGCGACCAGGCGCAGTCGCTGATCAACTACTACAACCAGAACGGCGTCCTGCAGCAGTGGGGATACCTGAACCTGGACAACTACGTGATGAACGGCGACCCCGCGGACGCGATCATCGCGGACTACTACGCGTTCGGCGCGCACGGCTTCGCCACCGGCGCCGCGCTGACCGACATGGTCAAGCAGGCCACGACCGTCAACGACGTGCGGCCCGAGCAGGCGGCCGAGCAGCAGTACGGGTACCTACCCGAGGACGGTACGTACGGGTGCTGCAACCCGCACGGCTTCGTCTCCTCGCTGCTGGAATACGACAACGCGGACTTCGCCCTCGCCCAGTACGCGGCCGCGCTCGGCGACAGCGCCGACGCGACGACGCTGCAGAACCGGGCGAACAACTGGGTGAACGTCTTCGACACCTCCACCGGCCTGCTCACCCCGCGGCTGAAGAACGGCGCGTTCCTCAGCGGCATCACCCCGACCACGAGCGCGCACTATGTCGAGGGCGACGCCTACGAGTACCTGTGGGACGTGCCCAACGACTACGCCGGCCTGATCTCGCTGCTCGGCGGCAACACGAAGGTCGCCCCCGAACTGGAGGACTACCTGTCCCAGCCCAACGCCGGCGGCATGTACGGCTTCCTCGCCAACGAGTTCGACCTCGGCGAGCAGTACGCGCCGGATTACGCGGGCGACCCGGCCGGCACGCAGCAGGCGGTCAACAACATCCGCAACAGCGTGTACACCCCGGGTCCGGCGGGACTGGACAACAACGACGACCTGGGGGCCATGAGCGCCCAGTACGTCTGGGAGATGCTGGGCATGTACCCGGAGAACCCGGGCTCCGGCAACCTGGTGTTCGCCAGCCCCGGTTTCCCGAGCGCCACGGTCAACCTGCCGAACGGCAAGAAGGTCAGCATCACCGCGCCGGGCGCGTCGCCGACCGATTTCTATGTCAAAGCACTGAAGCTCAACGGCAGGGCGTACAACAAGCTGTACACGTCCTTCTCGACGCTGAGCAGGGGTGCGACGCTCGCGTGGACGCTGTCGAAGACCCCGACAGGCTGGGGCACGGCCGCGGCGGACGCCCCGCCCTCGTACGGGCCGGTGTTCGGCGCGACCGGTTCGGTCGATCCGTCCTCGGTGGTGCTCGAGCCCGGGCAGTCCTCGACCGCGACGCTGGCGGTTCAGTCGACCGACGGTACGGCCCAGACGGTGACCTGGACGGCGGATCCCGCCCCCGGCGTCACGGTCACCCCGTCGAGCGGGTCGCTCGCGGTCGCGGCCGGCGGCTCGGCCGGCGTGAGCGTCACCGTCGTCGGCGGCGCGACGGACGGGGTCTTCCCGGTCACGTTCAAGCTGACCAGCACCGCGGGCAACGTGATCCCGGCGCAGCTGTCGGTCGTCGTGGCCAGACCCGGCGACCTGGTGCCGTTCTTCACGGTTAACGCGATCAGCGACGACGGCGATCCCGCGGCGGCGAATTACGACGGCGACGGGTGGAGCTATTCGCAGCAGGCGCTCACGGCCGCGGGCCTGGCCCCCGGCGCGAGCGTGACCTCCGGCGGCCTGACCTACACCTGGCCGAACGTGGCCGCCGGGACGCCGGACGCGATTCTCGCGGCCGGCCAGACGATCGCGCTCGACGCGCCGGCGGGAGCCACCCGGGTCGGCTTCCTCGGCAGCGCCACGAACGCCGGCGGCTCTGGATCGCAGGGTACTGTCACAGTCGCCTACACGGACGGCACGACGTCGACGGCGACGCTCGGGTACAGCGACTGGACGCTCGGCGGGGGCGGCGGTACGCCCCAGTTCGGCAACGTGATCGTCGCCACCACGCCGTATCGCAACGGCGGGAACGGCAAGCAGAACATCAGCACCTTCATCTTCGCGCAGACCATCCCGGTGGACGGCTCGAAGACGGTGGCGAGTATCACCTTGCCCGGTCAGCTCAACCAGGGCGCGATCGGCGTCTTCGCGATCGCGGCCGGCTGAGCGGACGCATCGACCTACCTGGTCGCCGGTGGACGCGACACCGTGCCACGGGTGACCAGGTGGCCGCGCGCGTGAGCGCCGAGAGTCGCGGTGACCCCGGTCTCGGCCGGTGTAAGCGCTCTTGGTATCAGCTCACTGAGCCGGAATATCACCACGGCGGGGCCGTCGCGCGATCCGCGGCGGTCCCGCCGCGTGTCGGCCGCGACCGGCCGCGACGCCGCTCAATCCGGCGGCGGCAGCTCGCCCGACCCGCGCGGGACCAGCACCGTGGGCAGCACGATGTGCCGCGGGGGAGAGCCGTCGCCGGCCAGCCGGGCGAACAGCAGCTGTGCGCTGGTGCGGCCCAGGCCCGCCGGGTCCTGGGCGACCACCGTGATCGCGGGGGTCAGCAGGTCCGCGAGTTCGAAGTCGTCGAAGCCCACCAGCGCCAGGCCCGGGGTGCCGCCGGGCGTCGGCACGCCGGTGACGCGCTGGGCGCGCTGCCGCTCCGCCAACTCGCGCAACACCGCGACAGTCAACCTGTTGTTTCCCGTGAACAGCGCCGTGATCGGGTACTCGCGGCGCGGGTCGAGCAGGTGGTCCAGCGCGTCGCCCACCCTGGCCTGGTCCGAGGGGCCGAGGGCGATCCACGATTCGTCGATCGGCGCGCCCGCCTCGGCCATCGCCTGCCGATAACCGCTCAGCCGTTGCGTCGAGGTGTAGATGCGCGACGAGTCGCCGATGTAGCCGATCCGCCGGTGTCCGTGCGCGATCAGGTGCGCGACACCGTCGCGCGCGCCCTGCGCGTTGTCCACGAGCACCGTGTCCGCGGTCAGGCCCACCGGCGGGCGGTCCGCGAAGACCAGCGCGAGACCCGCGGCGATCTCCGGCAGCAGGTAGGTGTGGTCTTCCGCCGCCGGGACCATGATCAGACCGTCCACCCGGCGCGAACACAGCGCGAGCGCCAGTTCCGACTCGCGCCGCGGGTCGTCCTCGGAGGAGGCGGTGAACAGCAGCGAGCCGTGCGACCGTGCCACCTCCTCGACCGCGCCGTTGAGCAGCGAGTAGAACGGGTCGGCCACGTCCTCCATGACGAGCCCGATCCCGGCGGTGCGGCCGGTGCGCAACTGCCGTGCGCTGTCGTTGCGCCGGAAACCCAGCTCGTCGATCGCACGCTGCACGAGCGCCGCCGTGCCGGGCAGCACCCCCGGTTCGCCGTTGACCACCCGCGAGACGGTCTTGAGCCCGACCCCGGCGCGCGCGGCCACGTCTTTCATGGTCGGCCGCGCCCCGTGCACCGGGGGACCGTCGCTCGCGCGCGGCCCGCGTTCGGGACCGCCGGCTGGCGACGGCGCATTCGCGCCGTGATGCATCGCGGCCCCTTCCGTGAGCGTGGTCCTTCGGAAAGTGTAGGGAGTTGCCGATGTACGGCCTGGCGTCTTTGGTTTTCTCATCCCCGCGCTGGCGCTTTCCCGGCTCGGGCCGCGGAAACTTTCACCGGGCGCTCGCACGCCCGGCGCCTGCGCTCCGGCGCTGCTCGCGGCGATTGCCTGCGGCGCCGGCACGGCCGCTCAGCAGGTCGCGCCCGCTGCGGCCCCGGCTGGGGAGGCGCAGCCACATACCGTGCATCTTGCACGCAGGCGGCCTGATTCGGCCCGCGAAACCGGCCTTCGGCGAGCCAGCACGGCGGCGAATTCGACAGAACCCGGAAATTCCGCGGAAACCGGTGAATACGCGGAATCGGCGCGCCGGGCGGAAAGTTCGCGCACTGATGGCCTGTCAGGAAACGGGCGCGTCCCGGCTCAGCCGCAGGTGTCAGCGCTGGTGCGCCAGCGTGTTGCGGCGCGATGCGATGCGGTGCGGCGCCCGGAGCCGCGCGCTCACGAGGAGGTGAGCGCGGCTCGGCGCCGGCGCCACCAGAGCATCCGGCCGGGCGCCGTCTCGCCGGGCCGGAGCACCCGCAGACTACTGTGATGCAGGACGCCGGTGACCACGATCGGCGTGCCGGTCCACGCGGTGGCCGAGCCGGCCAGCCGGTCCCGGGTCGTGCTGTGCCGCCGCTCCACGTTGTCCAGGTCCACCACCGCGCCGTGCGCGACGAGCATCTTGATCGAGCTGTGCCGGGCGTCGAGCGCGATGCGTACCCCGGCGGTTGGCAGTTCCGGAGTACGCAGGTCCAGGGTGCAGGTCGAGTGCCGCAGATCGAGGGTGACCTCCTCGGGCACCCGCCAGGAGCCGAGCCGGTCGACCCGGCCGTGGCGCACCGCGAGCCGGACCGGCGCCGCGGGCGTGAGGGGGAAGGCGCCCGCGGACACGGGCAGGTCCGCGACCAGAACCGCGAGATCATCGGCGGTGCGCGCCTCGAGCGCGGCCTCGACCCGCGTCTCAAGTTCCTCAAGGGTGATCTGGCCGTCGCCGGCGGCCATGCGCAGCCGTTCCACCGCGGCGTCGCGCTCCCGATGCCCGACGCGCTGCGCCGGGGTGTTCGCAGAGTTGTTCCCCGTCGTCATGGGCGCGATCATAGGCGATCGGCGGCAGGGCCGCGAGAGTGGCCGGCGCACTGCGCACTGCGCACTGCGCACCAGAGACCTGATCCGCTGACCGCCGGGTTCCGGCCGCGCTGGTCGGGCCGCCCACGGTCGGAGCGTGTCAGTTAATTGACGCAAGCAGGCTGAGTATGCTGCTCCATCCGGCCAGTTGCGCGGCTTCGTTGGCCGGACGGGTGCCGCCCGAGAAGATCAGCTCGTGCGTGAGCGGGTCCAGTTGGGACGTCCCGGCGGGCAGATAGGGGAAGGTGCCCAGGCCGTGCCCGGCGCCGGGGAACAGTAGCGCGCGATGCGGGTAAGGGTTCCCGAGCCGGGTGAGTTCGGCGTTGATCCGGACGGATGAGCCGTACGAGTCCCACAACCCGTCGTCTCCGCCGCCGATCGCCAGGACCGGGCCGGAGACCTGGTCGACGGGGATCTGGTCGAACGCGACCGGCGCGCCGCCCAGGGTCCAGGCCGCGTCGCCGTTCGGGTAGCCGAGGTGGACCACCGCGGAGGGAGCGTAGAGGACCGCTCCGTGCACAAGACCGGGGAACAGGTCGGCCAGCAGCAGCGCCGCCTCCGTGCCTCGCGAGTAGCCCATCGCCAGCACGTGTCCGGGGGAGACGCCGGGCTGGGCGGCCAGCACGCGGGCCGCCGCGGCGAAGTACTCCATCGGAATGCCACTGAGCGCGGCGGGCAGCCCGGGAAGAGCGAAGTAGCCGAGGGACAGCGCCGGGTAGCCGTGGCCGGCCAGCAGCGCGGCGGTGAAGTTCATGCTCTCGCCGCCCTCCGAGCCGCCGAAGGTGAGCACCGCTGGATGCGGCGCTGTGCCGGGCGGGGGCAGGAACAGGTCGCCGACCACGCCGTCGCGCGCGAGCGTAAGCCGCCGGTGGGTGGCGCCGGGCGTCATCCACTCGCGGGTCAGGTGCGCCGAGGCCACGCGCCGGCCGTCCATGTAGACAGCCAGGCCGATCACGAATGAGGGCGCGTACTGCGGGAACCGGGGGATGAGCGCGGCGGTGTCCGGATCGCCGGCGACCGGGTTCATCGACCACAGCAATCCCGCCGGGTGCACGCCCCGGTACGTCCCGCTCGTCGGCGCCTGCGTGCCCGGGTCCACGACTCCCGAGGCATCCGCGTCGAAGGTGGCCTCGGCCTGCCACGGCGCCTTGCGATAGTCCACAGCGCTGGAGACGAGGGTCACCCGCCGACCGGGCGGCACGCCGGTCACCTCGATGTGCACCGGCTGGTCGGCGAGGGTGCTGGCCGCGGCGATCACGAGCCGCGGATGCCAGGTGTGCCGGTGCGTGGCCCCCAGCAGGCCGGCCGCGACGACGACCGCTCCCGCCACCAGAACCCGGACGATCGGACCACCGCCAGCCATGCCCGCCCCCACGTGCACCGTTGAATCAGGTGGTCTGCCGGATAAGACGATCTGCGCCGCAAGTCTAAACCTCGGGGACCGGGTCCTTGATGCCGGTTCCGACTCCCGGCGGCTTTCCACTGCCGACGCGTTCGCACCGATGCACGCCGCTACACGCCGCTGTACGCCGCTGCGCACCGGCGCCGAATCAGCATGCGAGCGTGGTCGGCTACGATCGGCTCGGAACACTCGTACGGCATCAGCGCGGAGGCAGGCATGTCCGACGACGAGGTGCAATCCACCCCGTGGCGCGCGACGGAACTGCTCACCCCCGGATGGACGGTGGGCGAGATCGACACCAGCGTCGCGCACACCGCCCGCATGTACGACTATTTCCTCGGTGGTAAGGACAATTACGAGGTCGATCGCGACGTCGCCGAACAGGTGCTCGCGATCTATCCGCAGGTGCGCGAGCTGGCGCGGGAGAACCGGGCGTTCCTCGGGCGCGCCGTGCGCTACCTGGCCCGCCAGGGCATCCGCCAGTTCCTGGACATCGGCACCGGCATCCCCTCACCCGGCAACACCACCGACGTGGCACACGAGGTCGCCCCGGATGCGCGGGTGGTGTACGTGGACAACGACCCGATCGTGATCTCGCACGCAGGTGCGCTGCTGGCCGATCACGACCCTGCGCACACCAGCATCGTCTACGGCGACCTGCGTGACCCGGTCGCGATCCTGCACCACCCCCGGGTGCGCGCCGTGCTCGACTTCAACGAGCCGGTCGCGATCCTGCTGGTCTCGGTGCTGCACTTCATCGACGACGGCGATCGCCCCGCCGAGATCGTCCGGGCCCTGATGCAGGCGGCACCGCCCGGCAGCTTCCTGGCCCTCTCCCACGCCAGCGCCCAGGGCGAGCGGGAACAAGAGCTCGCCACCGAAGCGGCGGCCACCTGGGACCGGGCCACCGCGCGCCTGAACCTGCGCGACCGGACCGCGATCACATCCTTCCTCGACGGGCTGGAACTGGTCGAACCCGGCCTGGTCCCCATCCCGTGGTGGCAACCGGACCGCGAGGTGACCGCCGACCCCGAGCGGAACTGGGGTTTCGCCGCCGTGGCCTACAAGGCCACGCGATAGCCGCGGCCCCGCGTCAGTCCTCGCGGTTGATGATGTCGGTGTAGAGCAGTCGGCCGCCGAGTACCCGCAGTGCGGCCTGCCGCGAGTCGGCGCGACCGAGGTCCTCGGTGCGTGAGCCGTGCTCGTAGAAGAACACCTCCCACCAGCCGTCCTTGCCCTCGATGAAGCACCAGGACTGCTCCTTGGCCCGTCCCTGCGACACCAGGCCCTCGGGTGCGCCGACATGTGAGCGCCAATACAGATTCGTGGCGATGTCCTCGGAGAACAGGTCGCCGATCGCCGGGTTGGCGACGGCCACGCCGGTCCGGTCGACCTCTTCCACGAAACCCGAGCCGGCCAGGTCGGCGACGGGCATGAGGGCGAAGTGTTGGATGCCGCCGCCGGGCTGGCCGAACCAGGGCGCTACCGGGCCGGACCAGACCGCGGTGTCCTTCAGGACCCGCCAGCGCCGGTAGCCCGAGGCGGCGTAGTCGACAGGCAGCGAGCGCGCGGCGAAGGGCGTGGCCACGTCGTAGAGCACGCGCGTGAAAGTCGGGCCGAAGGTGTCGACGACGGTTCCCGCGGCCAGGCGGGTCGGTTCGCGTCCGGTGGCGGAGGCGAAACCGTCCGGATGTTCGTCCTGCGCAGGCCAGATCAGCCGTCGTGCTCCGACCGGCGCGCCCTGGTCCTCGGGCGCGACGAAACGCTCGACCCACCCGGCCTCGCCCAGGCCGCCGTACACGTCGGCCCCGGTGGCGTCGAACAGCGCCTGAACCGCGGGATGATCGAGCGGCGCCCCGCCGACCGAATACTGCGTGCCCTGACCCTGGCGCACGAGTTGAAGTCCCTGGAGACCGCCGCCGATCTTGCCGAGAAAGCCGTAGCAGCCCGCTGCGAGGTTGTCGTAGGTGCAGTCGTCGTGGTGACCGCCGCGCTCGTACCAGAACACCTCGTAGGTGCCGTCGTCGTGAGGCAGCAGGCAGAAACGGTCGTCACGCAGCCGGCCGACCGAGGCGACGTCGTCGGGCACCTGCAACAGCTGCAGAATCAGCTTGAGTTCGTCCAGATTCACAGTTTGATCTCCCTCAAGTAACCGGCCTCGACGAACGTCTGCACCGAGAATGGCAGGTAGTGCTGCACGCCCCCGCCGGGCTCGCCCATCTGCGGGGCGATCCCACCTTGCCACACCGGTAGCGGCTTGATCACCTCGTACTGGTGATAGGAGGCTCCGTCCAGATTGGTCGGCGGCAGCGCGCGCTCGGGATAGGGGACCCCGGGCGGGGAGGTGAAGCTGCCGGCCGGTCCGCCGAACCGGTCGATCCGCTGGCCGACCGGCAACGACACCGGTTCGCGGTCGGTGGGGCTGGAGAATCCGTCAGGGTACTTGTTGCCGTCCGCCCAGGCGAGGCTGCCGTCCTCGTTCGTGATGCTCCGCATCCACGCGTCGTGTCCCTGCCCGTGGTAAGGGTCGTAGCCCGGCGGGAGCAGGCCCTGCACGGCTGGATGGTTGCGATCGACCCCGGGCGGCGGGGCTGGCCAGTCGCTGTGCTGCGCCCGATAAGCCTGGTTGTGCGCGTTGATCTTGTCCTGGATCGCCTGCAGCCGCTGCAACTCCGTGTCGTCCAGGTCCGGATGCCGCAGCTTGTTCGTCGGGATCGGCTTGCCGTTCTCGTCCAGGTAGCGCACCGGCTTGCCAGCGTTCGCCGGATCGAGGATGTCGCCGAACTTCCTGCGCAGCGACGACGCCTTACCGGCATCCCGTACCGCGTCGCCCTTTCCGGCCTTCTGCGCCAGGTCGATCAGCTTGTGCGCGCTTTCCGCGTCCGCCTTGGTGATCCGCTCGACAACGGCTTCAGTGCCCTTGCCCGCGTCGCGGTACATGCCCTCCACGGCCTTGCCCGCGTCCTTGCTCAGTGTCCGGCCCACCCGTTCCGCGGCCTCTTCCAAAGCCTTGACGATGGCCTTCGGCACCGGCCCGCCCCCGTCTCGACAACTCCCCAGGTCCGGCAAGACCGTCGGGAGTCTCGCAGAGGTCGAATGTAGCTGTCAAAGAGGGCTGTCAACGAGAGCTGTCAGCGAAACCGGACAGGCCGCGCCGCCCCGCGGCGTCGCCCCGGGCTCAGTCGCTCTGCGGCCGCGCCCACAGGCCCCGCACGTGGCCCAGATGCCGCGTCATCACGGCCGTGACCAGTTCCTCGTCATGGGCCAGCAGCGCGTCGAGCAGTTCCAGGTGCTCCTGCGCCGACGCCACGAGCAGGCCGCGTTCCGCCAGGACGTTCAGACCGTACAGGCGGGCGCGCTTGCGCAGATCACCGACCACCTCGACCAGGTGCCGGTTCCCGGCCAGTTCCAGCAGCCCGAGATGGAACGCGCGGTCCGCCTCGATGTACCCGATCAGATCCCTGTCCTTCGCCGCGGCGACGATCCGCTGCGCCTGCAAGCGCAGCGCGGCCAGCTCACCGGCGCCGGCCGTGCGCGCCAGCCCCGTCACCGTCGGTATCTCGATCAGGGACCGGATATGGGTGTACTCGTCCAACTGGCGTTCGGTGACCGCGGTGACCCGGAATCCCTTGTTGGAGACCGTCTCCACCAGCCCCTCGCGCACCAGGTCGAGCATCGCCTCGCGCACCGGCGTCGCCGACACTCCGAAGCAGGCGGCGAGCGCCGGCGCCGAGTACAACTCACCCGGGCGCAACTGCCCGGTGACGAGCGCGGCGCGCAAGGCGTGCGCGACCTGGTCGCGGTAGTTGCGCCGCTCGCCCAGCGAGGAAAGCGGCCGCAGGGCCGGGGCGCACTGGTCGGCTGAATCGACGGCATTCATGGAAAGCGGCGCCTAGAGGAGGAACCCAGCAGGGTAGGGATCGGTCGGGTCGAGTAGATATTGTGCCGTGCCGGTGATCCAGGCGCGCCCGGTGATCGACGGCAGGACGGCGGACACGGCTGCGTGCTGCGCTGAGCCGACCTCGGTGGTGCCGGTCAGCCGGCCCGTGAAACGGCTGCCGATGAAGGACTCGTTGACGAAATCCCGGTGCAGCGGCAGCTCACCGCGCGCGTGCAGTTGCGCCATCCGCGCCGCGGTGCCGGTGCCGCACGGGGAACGGTCGAACCAGCCCGGGTGGATCGCCATCGCGTGCCGCGAGTGCCGGGAGGTGGCGCCCGGCGCGATCAGATACACGTGATGGCAGCCGCTGATCGTCGGATCGAGCGGATGAACCGGACGCTGCTGCTCGTTGATCGCGTCCATGAGCGCCAGAGCGGCGGCGAGGATCTCGTTCTTCGCCGCCCGGTCGAACGGCAGGCCGAACCGCTCCAGCGGCACGATCGCGTAGAAGTTGCCGCCGTAGGCCAGGTCGTAGGCGACGGTGCGGCCATCCGGAAGCAGAGCCTTGCGATCCAGCCCGACGGCGAAGGACGGCACCATGCCCAGCGTCACCGCCTCGGCGGCACCGTCCCGCACGGCCACCCGCGCGGTGACCAGCCCGGCCGGGGTGTCCAGCCGGATCGTGGTGACCGGCTCGGTCACCGGCACCATCCCGGTCTCCACCAGCACCGTCGCGACGCCGATGGTGCCGTGCCCGCACATCGGCAGGCAGCCGGAGACCTCGATGAACAGCACGCCCACGTCGGCGTCTGGCCGGGTCGGCGGCTGCAGGATCGCGCCGCTCATCGCCCCGTGCCCGCGCGGCTCATACATCAACAGGGTACGTAGATGGTCCAGGTTCGCCATGAAATGCGCCCGGCGCTCCGACATGGTCGCTCCCGGGATGACGCCGACCCCGCCGGTGATCACCCGCGTCGGCATGCCTTCCGTGTGCGAGTCCACCGCGTGAAGAACGAGCTTGCTACGCATGATCCGTCTCCCGTCACCCGTCTCCTGCCGTCGCCCGCGTCATCGTTCTCGATCTCGCCCGCATAGCTATCGCAGTCCTCTGCGCAACCCTGTTAGCATCCGCGCCGTCACCGCAATCCCGCCGCCAGAGCCTTCTCGGTCGCCGCGCGCACCGCCGCTTCCTGGTCGGGGCGCAGCGCGAGACGCGGCGGACGGCACGGTCCGCCGTACCGGCCGGCCACATCCATCGACAGCTTGATCGCCTGCACGAACTCGGTACGGGAATCCCAGCGCAGCAGCGGATGCAACTGCCGGTACAGCGGTAACGCGGCGGCCAGGTCCCCGGACGTCGCGGCGCGGTACAGATCCACCGTCGCTCGCGGCAGGGCATTGGGATACCCGGCCACCCAGCCCTTCGCCCCGGCGACCGCCAGCTCCAGCAGCACGTCGTCCGCGCCGACCAGCAGGTCCAGCTCAGGTGCCAGTTCCCTGATCTGATACGCCCGGCGCACGTCCCCGCTGAACTCCTTGACCGCGCTGATATGGCCCGCGGCGTGCAGCTGCGCGAGCAGTTGCGGGACCAGGTCCACCTTGGTGTCGTGCGGGTTGTTGTACGCGATGATCGGCAACCCGGCCTCGGCGACCGCCGCGTAATGCGCGAGCACGGCCCGCTCGTCCGCGCGGTAGGCGTTCGGCGGCAGCAGCATCACCGCGTGCGCCCCGGAGCTGACGGCGTGCTCGGCCCAGCGGCGGGCCTCGGCGCTGCCGTACGCGGCGACACCCGGGATGACCCGCTCGCCGCCGACCGCGGCGACCGCCGTCTCGACGACGCGTGCCCGTTCCTCGGCGGTCAGCGTCTGGTACTCGCCGAGCGAGCCGTTGGGCACGACCGCATCACAGCCCTCTGCGATCAGCCGGGCGCAGTGCTCGGCGTAGGCGTCGAAGTCCACGCTCAGGTCCGCGCGCAGCGGCAGCGCGGTGGCCACCAGCACGCCGTGCCACGGACGGCGCCCGTCCGCGAAGGGCTCGTCAGGGTTGCTCATCGGTGCCTTCCTCTTCGTCCGGCGGCAAGGTGGCCAGCACGCCCAACGGAACCGGCCGGGCGAACGGGCGCGATGAGACCAGCGCCGACGGACCGGGCGCGCCGCCGCCCTCGGCGCCGCCGCGCTCGCGCGCCGCACTCCGTTCGGCCAGCAGGCCGGCGACCGCCGGTGCGCACATCCGGCCCTGACACCACCCCATCCCAGCGCGTGTCAGAAGTTTGACGGTACGTGGATCGCTTGCCGCGTCATCGCGCAGTACGCGGCGGATCGCGCCGGCCCGCACCTCCTCGCAGCGGCAGATCGTCGTGTCGTCGTCCACCCGCTCGGCCCACGTCACGTCCCGCGCGTACACGGCGTCAAGCGCGGCGAAGAACTCCCGGCGCCGCCCGCGCCTGCGTTCAGCGCTCGTCCACGCGGGGGAGCGCGCGTGATCCTCGTCCTGCCAGGCGCGGCGCGGGCCCCGCGACCAGGCCGCGACCGAACGACCCGCGATCTCCCCCTCGACCTGCGCCAGCGCGGCGCCGCCGACCCCGCTCGCCTCACCGGCGGCCCACAGCGCGGGCACACAGGTGCGCTGCTCCCCGTCGACGACGACGGCCGGCGCCGGCTCGTCCTCGACGCGCGCACCGAGCGTGAGAGCCAGGCCCAGATGGGGCAGCAGACCGTGCCCGATCGCGAGGCTGTCGCAGGAGATCCGCTGCTGCGAGCCCGGAAGCACGTGACCGAGGGCGTCGAGGGCGGCGACGGTCACCGCCTCGACCCGCTCACCGCCGTGCGCGGCCACGACCACGTGCCGCGAGCGGACCGGAATGCGGTACTGGGCCAGGCGGGCCGCGTAACCCGCGGCCTCGGCGAGCTTGCCCGGGTTGGCGGCCGCGGCCAACGCGGGCGCGGGGCGAAGCAGAGCCCGCATGTCCGCGGATTCGATCAGGGCCTTGACCACGGCTCCGGCCTCGGCGAGCCCCGCCGCCACCGGCAGCAGCAGCGGCCCG
The DNA here is from genome assembly GCF_018283645.1 of Actinocrinis puniceicyclus. GTDB lineage: Bacteria > Actinomycetota > Actinomycetes > Streptomycetales > Catenulisporaceae > Actinocrinis > Actinocrinis puniceicyclus. The sequence goes on from NZ_JAGSXH010000021.1 coordinate 14,159, forward strand.
GTGCCGGCGACCACGACCTCGCGGCCCGGCAACACCAGCGAGCCCTTGAGCATCGCCTGCGCGCCCCCCGCCGTCACCACACCCGGCAGCGTCCAGCCCGGGAAGGGCAGCACCCGCTCGTAGGCGCCGGTCGCGAGAAGAAGGGCGTCCGCGTCCACGCGGATCGACGACTGTTGCGCCGGGCCGACCAGCGCGTGCACACGGAAACCGCCGCCCGCCCGCTCGGCGAACCACACGTGGTGGTCCGCGAGGTGGCGCACCCTGCCGGCCGCGACATGCCGGTCGAAACGCGATTTCAACGCCGCCCACCCGCGCCCGGCGCGGTGCGGTGCCAGCGCGGGCGACGGCAACCACGACGGCGACCACGACGGCAACCGCGCCTGCGACGCAGGCGGGAGGGCGTGCAGAAGCGGCGAGGGTTGGCGGTGAAACTGGCCGCCGGCCGCCGGTCCCGCGTCGATCACGGTCACCGCGACCGCGCCGTCCGCGGCCCGCACCGCGCCCTCCATGCCGGCCGGGCCCGCACCGATCACCGCGAGCCGCAATACGCCATCAGGAGACTGAGGCCTCGTCACGCCGTTCACGTCTCATCGCCGCCCAGGCCGGTACCGGCCCGCGTGTCCACCGCGTCGCCCGGCCGGGCCGGCACGAGGCAAGCACGCTGATTCGGCCGCCCGTTGACCGTGACCAGGCAGTCGAAGCAGACCCCGATGCCGCAGAACACCCCGCGCGGCCTCGCCTCGCCCCGGGTGCGCCGCCACGAGACGATTCCGGCCCGCCACAGCGCCGCCGCGATCGTGTGCCCCGGCAGCGCTTCGATCCGTTCGCCGTCCACGCTCAGCGCGAACGCCGTGCCCGGCCGTGCCGCCGCCGGCCGTCGCGGCGTTCCGCCGAACCGCAGTCGAATCAGCACTTTGACGCCTCCGTCTCCTCGGCGGGCTGCGCATCCTCACCGCGCCGCGTGTGCGCGCCGGGCGGCGCGAAACGCTCCGGCCGGAACGCCGCCAGATCCAGCGGCGCGGGCTCACCGAGCAGCACCCGCGCCACCAGCAGCCCGGTCGCCGCGGCCAGGCCGACCCCGGCGCCCTCGTGCCCGCAGGCGTGCACCAGCCCCGGTGCTCGCGGATCGGGCCCGATCGCGGGCAGATGATCCGGCAGGTACGGACGGAAGCCCAAATACGCGCGGATCGCGTCGACCGTCGCGAGCGCCGGGAACAACCCGATCGCCGCCGCGGCCAGCCGCCGCAACACCGGCAGCGACACGCCGCGCTCGAAGCCCACCCGCTCCCGGCTGGCCCCGATCAACACCGGCCCCGACGCGGTGCCCTCGACCACCGCGGAGGTCTGCAGCGCCGCCGAATCGCTGGCCACGTCCGCCACGTAATCGGCGGCGTAGACCTTGTGCCGCACCAGCGGCGGCAACGGCTGCGTCACGAGGATGAAACCGCGCCGCGGCCGCACCGGCAGCGTCGCACCGGCCAAGGCCGCCACCTCGCCGCCCCACACCCCGGCGGCGTTCACGACGGCCGGGGCGTGCAACTCGCCGCGGCCGGTGCGCACTCCGCGCAGCGCGCCGCCCGGGGTGCGCAACAGAGCCGTCACGGTCTCGCCGGTCCGCACCCGCGCACCCGCCGCCCTCGCCTCCCTGATCAGATACGCCGCCGCGAGCGCCGGCTGCACCTGCGCGTCCTGCCGATAGAACACGCCGCCGGCCAGGCCCGGCGCGAGCCCCGGCTCCACATCCCGCAGCCGGTCCGCGGCGACCGGCTCCGCCTCCACGCCGCACCGCCGCTGCTCGTCGGCGAGCGCGTTGAGCGCAGCAAGCCCCCGCTCTTCGGACGCGACGACCAAGCCGCCCTTGGGCTCGTATTCGACGGCGCGGGCGAACGGCGGCTCGGCCGCCAGTTGCCGCCACAGCCGGGTCGAGAGCAGCGCCAGATCGAGTTCCGGGCCCGGCGGCTTGTCGGAGACCAGCAGGTTGCCCTCGCCCGCGCCCGTCGTTCCGCCCGCCACCGGTCCGCGATCGACCACGACGACGTCCAGGCCGGCCCGCGCCGCGTAATAGGCGCAGGCCGCGCCGACCACGCCCGCGCCGACGACCACCACGTCACAGACCGAGTCGCGCGCCACGCCAGTACAATGTCACATGACACCGTGCCCGCCAAGGCTCCCGACCGGCCTCGCATACGCAGCGCAGTCGCGCCGAGTCGTGGCATCGTGTAACGGTGCATCGGGGATCACGGGGGAGCGGTGGACCGGGCGCGGTGCGGCCCGGACCGTGGAGCGGATACCTGGCCGCCGCCTGGGCGTTCGCGTTCGCGGTACCCAGCTTCCTCTGGGGCTGCGGGATGCACGTGGGCGTGCAGTCCGTCGGGCGTGACCTGCGCTACTACACCTGGTCCAATCATGCGGCGGCGCTGGTGTTCGTTCTGTTCACCGGTTGCCTGAAGGTCGTCGGCGGCCTGTTCGCGCTCGCTCTCGTGCGACCGCGCGCGCCGCTGCCGGCCCGGCGCCTGACGCTCGTCGGCGGCTATCTCCTCGCCGGATTCCTCCTCCTCTACGGCCTGCAAGACATCGTGCTGCCGGCTCTGATGGAGACCCACGTCATCCACGTGCCCCGGGATCCGGACTGGTTCGCGATCCGCTGGCACCTGATCCTCTGGGGACCGTACTTCGCGGCCTGGGGCGCCCTGCTCGCACTGGCGGTCCACCATTATCAGGGTGCGCCGAATGCGCGGACGCCGCACGCGGCGCCGAATGCGCCCGCATAACCTGACCATCCCGGCCCCTGCCCGGCGCGCGGCCCGCTTGGTGCGCCTTCGCTCCGGGCCGCCATCGGCCGTTGTCGGTGCCCGGCGCGAAGATGAAGGCGTGCGGATCGCGGTGACCATCGACGCCGCCGAGCCCGGAGGCACCGGCCTGTCCGGTTGGCTCCAGGTCTTGGCGGACGACGGCGCGCCCACCGGGCCGCCGCGCCGCGCCGCCGATCTCGCCGCCGCAGTCGCCGAACACGAGTGCGCCGACCCCCGGCCGCGCTGGGTGTGGGCGGCCACGGATTCCGATTACCCGCGCCTGCTGTGCGCGGGTGTACGCGTCGAACGCTGCCACGACACAGCCCTGACCGAGGCGTTGCTGCTCGGCCGCGCGGGCCGCTTCGGCGAGCCGCGCTCCCTGGAAGCGGCGTGGGCGCGCCTGCACGGTCTGCCGGTGCCCGAGGACCCGAAGCCCGCGGCGCGGCAGGAGCAGGGCGCCCTGTTCGGCGCCGCTGCGGCCGAGATCGCCGGCGTCGACGCCGCGACGAGCGCGCAGCGGCGGCTGGAACTGCTGACCGAAGTGCACGCGCGACAACTGCGCCGGATCGCGGGCACGGCCCCGGCCGGCTTCGCCACCCTGGTCGCCGCCGAATCCGCCGGCGCGCTGGCCGCCGCGGAGATCGCGGCCGGCGGCCTGCCGTGGCGGGTCGACGCGCACGACGCGGTGCTCACGCAACTGCTCGGGCCGCGGCCCTTCGGGGACGCGCCGCCCGCCAAACTCGCCGAACTGGCCACCCGGATCGGCAGCGCGCTGGGCCATCCGCACGGCCGGGGCTTCAACCCGGACTCTCCGGCCCAGGTGCTGCGCGCACTGCGGCACGCCGGGTTCCCCGTGCAGTCCACCAGGGCCTGGGAGTTGCGCCGCGTCGAGCACCCGGCCGCCGCGCTGCTGCTGGAGTACAAGGAGCTCTCCCGCCTTCACGCCGCGCACGGCTGGGCCTGGCAGGACGCCTGGGTCAAGGGTGGCAGGTTCCGGCCCGAATACGTCGTCGGGGGAGTGGTCTCGGGCAGGTGGGCCACCCGCAACAGCGGCGCGTTGCAGATCCCGCGCATCATGCGCCGCGCCGTCATAGCGGACGAAGGCTGGTCGCTGATCGTCGCGGACGCCGGGCAGCTCGAACCGCGCGTGCTCGCCGCCGTGTCCCGGGACCTCGGCCTGGCCCGGGCCGCGGCAGAAGGGGACCTGTACGCCGCGCTCGCCGCGGAAGCCTTCGACGGCGACCGCGCCGCGGCGAAACGCGCGCTGCTTGGCGCGATGTACGGGCAGACCAGCGGCGGTATCGGTTCGCTGCTCACGGTGCTGCGCAAGCGTTTCCCGGTCGCGATGGCGTACGTCGAGGACGCGGCGAGGACGGGCGAACGCGGCGGCGTGGTCCATTCGAGGCTCGGCCGGGCCTGCCCGCCGCCCTCGTCCGGCTGGCGCAGCGTGGTCAGCGGTCTGCCCGCCGACGAGGACGGCGCGGCCGCCGGGCAGGCTGCGCAGGCGGGCGGCGCGGAGCCGGACTTGGACGCGGACGCGGGATCCGAGCCGGGCGAGCACGACCCGGCGCGACGCTCCGGGCAGGCGGCCCGCAGCCGCGGCCGGTTCACCCGCAACTTCGTGATCCAGGCCAGCGCCGCAGACTGGGCGCTGGTGTGGCTCGCGGTGCTGCGCCGCAGGCTTTCCGGGATCGCGGGCGGCGCGGACCGCGCGCAGTCCGGCGCCGCCGGGCTCTTCGCCGCGGCGCCGCACCTGGTCTTCTTCGTGCACGACGAAGTGGTCGTGCACACCCCGGCCGCGCTCGCGCAGGAGAGCGCCGCGGCGGTGGCGCAGGCCGCGGAGGAAGCGCGCCGCATCGTGTTCGGCCCCACCCCCGTGCGCTTCCCGCTGGCGACCGCCATCGTGGACTGCTACGCGGACGCCAAGTGAGGCCCCCGGCCGCGAACCCTGACCGGACAGCCATATCAGGGATCGTCATCAGTTGGCGGATTACGCCGCTCGGGTCACGGTCCGGCGTGGATTATTGACATGCATCGATCCGCTGCGCAATGGTGGTCCCGTCCGCCCGGTGTGCCAGTGTTCTCATGAACACCGGCACGGCGCTCCTGGCGGTTGCGCATCACGGGGATTTGCGAACGCACCACGGCCGCAGGCCGGCGACACGACGGGTCCTGCCACAGCGAGGGCGGGCCGCGTGCGGGTCCACCGGCGCAACCGAAGGGACCGACCCGCCCGTGATCACTCTGGTACCGCTGTCCGGCTTCCTGGGCTCCGGCAAGACCACGACGCTGATCTCGGCGGCCATCGCCCTGCAGCGCACCGGGCGGCGGGTCGCCGTGGTCACCAACGACCCGGGTGAGGCGCTGGTGGACACCGGGCTGGCCCGCGGCGGACTGGGCGAGGTCACCGAACTGGCCGGCGGCTGCCTGTGCCGGCGCGTGCCGGAACTGTCCGCGCTGCTGGCCGAGGCGGCCGAGTCCGGCAGGACGGACCTCGTGCTCGTCGAGGCCTCGGGCGCCTGCGCCGACCTGTACGAGAACGTGGTGCGCCCGCTGCGCGCACGCCGCGACCTGGTCACGGTCGCGCCGCTGACCGCTGTCGTCGACCCGCTGCGGCTCGATGCCGTCAACCGCATCGCGCAAGACGGCGAACCCGAGGCGGACTTCGCCCACCTGTTCGGCAGGCAGCTGGCCGACGCGGAACTGCTCGCGATCAACAAGACCGACCTGCTCGGCGGCGAGCGCACCGCGAAGTTCGAGGCGCGCCTCGCGGCGGACCATCCGGACGCCGCGGTGCTCTCCTACAGCGCGGCGACCGGCGCCGGGCTCGACGCGCTCGTGCGCGCCTGGACCCGCCCGCCCGCTCATGCGCCCGTCGCCCGGCGCGGCCCGGCGTTCGACCCCGCCCGGCACGCGGCGGCCGAGGCGCAGCTCTCCTGGCTCAACGAGGCGTTCCGGGTCACCGCGGCCGCGGCCGACTTCGAGGCGCTCTCCTGGGGCGCCGCGGTGCTGGGCCACCTGTCGCAGTGGGCTGCGTCCACCGGCTGCTTCACCGGGCACGTCAAGCTCGCCGTGCGCACGCCCGCGGGCCTGGCCAAGCTCAGCGTGACAGACAGCGGCGCACCGCCACGCGCGGACCGGGCGCCGGCCCGGCCGGTGGAACACGGCTACGCCACCGTCAACGCCAGGATCGCCTGCCGGCCGGCGGCCCTCGACGGCGCCCTGCGCGCCGCGCTGGCCGCCGCCGACGCGGCGCACGGGGCCACTTCGCACGCGCCGCGGCCGGCATCCTTCCGCACTGCTCACCAGCACCCCTCGCAACGGCCGCTGGCCGCCACCGGATAGGCGCCACCCGCCACTCAGCGCTCTGCATCGAATGCCGGATATCGGCGCGCCCCCGACGGCAATCCACTACAGTCTGCATACGGCCGAGTGCGGTCGGCCAGCCTGCCCGCCCTTCGTGGCCTGCTTCGTCTCCCCACCCTCTGTCTCGTATGACGCCGAAAGTCAGTGCCCGATGCCGCCACCTCCCGTGATTCGCAGTGTCCTGATCGATCGCAGCACCGCCGCGACCTACGCGGCGTGGTTCAAGGCGCTGGCCGACCCGACCCGGGTGCAGATCCTCAATCTGCTGGCCGCGGCGCACCGGCCGCTGAGCGTCGGCGAGATCGTCGAACACGCCGAAGTGGGTCAGCCGACCGTCTCGCACCACCTGAAGATCCTCGCCCAGATGCGGTTGGTGCGCCGCCGCCGGGACGGTACCAGCGTGCTTTACACCGTCGACCGGGCCGCGCTCGAATCCTGCCCCAGCGCGGCCGACGCGGTCTCCGGCCGCCCGCTGCTGCGCTGATCCGCCGCGCGACCCCGGCTCCGGCCGGCGGCGCTCCCGGACAAGGCGCTACGTGCCGCGCACCCTAGGCGGTGTTGGGGAATGTATCAAGGCAACGATTCGACCGCCGCTTTGTCGGATTCGCCCCTTGAGGCATTCCCCAACACTGCCTAACCGTCCTGCGCGACCAACAACGGCGCGGGTGCCTTGAAACGCACCAGGTTCAACTCCTGCGCGCTGCGCGCCACCAGCCGGTTCAGCAGCACCGACTCCGGACCGACCCCCAGCGCCTCGGCCAGCGCCGCCTGCGCCGCGGCGACGTGCGGCCGCGCGCCGCAGGCCGCCCGCAGGTCGATCGAGCGGCGCAGCAGTGCCAGCCCCGCCTCCCGGTCCTGCTCCAGCAGGTGGAAACCCTGGTGGCGCACGACATACGACTCCAGCAGCAGGTCGCCCTCCTCCAGCGCGGCCGCCAGCGCCCGCCGGTACGCCGCCTGCGCGGCCTGTCGTTCGCCGCGCAGGTTCTCCAGCGTCACCCCGTGCCAGAACACCGCCCAGCCCGGACCCACCTGGCCGTCCAGACGCTTGAACTCGGCGACCGGATCCGGGCCGAGCGCGTCCGGCCCGGACCTGAACAGCTGCCGCCAGTATTCGAGCACCGCGGTCAGGAACGCCGCCGCAGCGGGTTCCTCAAGCGCTGTCGCCTCGATCGCCGCCAGCGCCTCGTCCACCGGATCGAGGGACCAGGTGTGCCGGTCCACCAGGATCTCCGCGCGCAGCACCGCGCCCGGCGTGCCCTCCGGAGTCAGGCGCAGCGCTCCGCTCCAGTCCCCGGCGCGCTGCAACCGGCGCGCCGCGCCCAGCCGCGGATCGGCGTAGTACATACTGTCGCTCTTCATGAAGCCCGATCCTGTCCGAAGGCCGCCGACGCGGCGGTGAGTTTGCCCGCATGTGACATACGACCCGGTCGTCCGCCGCGACCGGAGACCATGATGTCAGGAGATTACAGTCACCCGCTGACCGGACGTCAGCTCCAGCCGTCGCGCGCGTGACGTGCCGTCAGTCTCCTGCCACCGCACCTCGACCGTGGTACCGGCCTGTGCCTCCACGACGAGCGCGGTTGGCGCCCCCTGCGCCCAAGCCAGCTCGACGATGCTCACCGCGCCGCGCGCCCGCAGCCCGGTGACGCGGCCCTCGGGCCACTGCGCGGGCAGCGCCGGCAGCACCTCGATCACCGGCGCCCCGCCCTCGACCGCGTGACTCTGCACGAGCATCTCCGCGACCGCCGCCGTCACGCCGGAATTCCCGTCGATCTGGAACGGCGGATGCGCGCACAGCAGCGAACGGTAGACCCCGCCGGCCTGGTCGGCGGCGCCGGGCGGCGCGACCGGAACCGGCCGCAGGTACCGCCCCAGCAGCCGATGCGCCGCGGCGCCGTCGCCCAGCCGCGCCCACAGCGCCGCCTTCCACGCCAGCGACCAACCGGTGCCCCCGTCCCCGCGTTCCTCCAGCGCGCGCCGCGCCGCGTCGCGCAGCACCGGATCCACTGCCACCACGCTGCCGGGGTAGAGCCCCACGAGATGCGAGAGGTGCCGGTGGTGCGGGTCGACCGGCTCGCGCTCGGCCGACCACTCCAGCAGCTGCCCCCGCGAGCCGACCCGCAGCGGCGCGAGCCGGCCCAGCGCCGCGCGCACCTCCCGAACCGTCGCGGTGTCCTGTTGCGTGAGCGGCACCCCGGCCGCGACGAGCTGCTCGGTGCCTTCGAGTACGAACCCGAACAGTTCGCGCGCCAGCGTCAGGTCCATCGCGCAGCCCCGGTCCACGGCGGCCGGGCCGTCCGCCGTCGCGAACTGGTTCTCCGGGCTCGTGGACGGGCTGGTGACCAGGTGGCCGTCCTCGTCCTCGACCAGCAGGTCGAGCACGAACCGCGCGGCCTCCAGCGCGACCGGCACCGCGACGGCCGCGAGGAAGGCCGGATCGCGGCCGAAGCGCCAGCGTTCGGCCAGGTGCGTGCTCAGCCACGCGCCCCCCAGCGGCCACTGCGACCACATCGGATCGCCTTGGCCCGCGCCGACCGGCACCGCCAGCCGCCACAGGTCGGTGTTGTGGTGGCAGGTCCAGCCGCGCGCCCCGTAGATCCCGCGGGCGGCCGGCCTTCCGGCCTCGGACAGGTCGGCGACCAGGCGCAGCAGCGGCTCGTGGCACTCCGGCAGCGCGGTGCACTCGGCCGGCCAGTAGTTCATCTCGGTGTTGATGTTGACCGTGTACTGGCAGTTCCACGGCGGCGTCAGCTCGGCGTTCCAGATCCCCTGCAAGGTCGCGGCCTGCGTGCCCGGGCGGGAGGAGGCCAGCAGCAGGTAACGGCCGAACGCGAAGGCCAGCGCGCACAGCTGCTCGTCGGCGCGCCCGTCCGCGCGCAGGGCCAGCCGCTCGTCGGTGGGCAGCCGCGGGTCCGCCGCGCCGGCGGGCAGCTCGAACATGACGCGGTCCATCACCGCGCGGTGCTCGTCGACGTGCGCGGCGAGCACCTTCTCCCAGCCCTGATCCAGAGCCGAGCGCACGTCCCGGTACGCCGCGGCGAGGCACTGCTCGCCGTCCCGGGCCGGCGCGACATCCCAGCCTTCGAATCCGGTGCGGATCGCGACATACGCCGTCAGCGCCCGCGCACCGCGCACGGTGACGCAGGGGTCTGATCCAGTGCTCACCGCAGCGGTGGCGGCCTCGTCCGCCTCCACGCACAACACGGCGGACGCGCGAATGGAACGCCGCTCGTCGTCCTCGTCGACGACGCCCTGCGTGGACGGCCAGGGCAGGACATGGCGCGGCGCGGCCAGCAGCAACTCCAGCGCGGGCACGCCGGGTGCATCCTCATCGGCGCCACCCGCCGCGGCGCGCACCCCGGCCCGGTGCTGCGGCGTCTCAAGACGCAGATTCAGCTGTAGTCCGGCCGGATCCTCGGTCTCCAGCCGCACCGCGACCACATCGTGCCGCGCGCTCGCGAGCACCCGATGACGCACCCGCCGGCCCGGCCCGCCCCACTCGACCGCGGCCACGCCGTCGCGCAGGTCCAGCGAGCGCCGGTAGTCCGCGGCGGCCTTCCCCTCGGCCGCGCCGACGAACTCGATCACCAGGTCCCCGACCGGCTGCAGCGCCTCGGCGTCAGCGCCCTGCGTCGCCCGCAGCGTCTGCCCGGCCTCGACGTGACGGCCCTCCCGCAGTTGCTCGCGCGCCTGCGCCAGGACCTGCGGCGCGACCTCGGGCACGGCGGTGTCCGCGGGCCCGGACCAGAACGTGTCCTCGTTCAGGTTTATCCGCTCCACCGGCAGCGTCCCGTGCACCATCGCCCCCAGCCTGCCGCTGCCCACCGGCAGCGCCTCGGCCCAGGCCGCCGCGGGCTCGCGATACCACAGCTCCAGGGCTTGCTGCTCGCAGGACAGGGATCGTTGCGTCATGCGTTTCACCGTCACAGGTCTTGGTCGGGGAGTAATGGTCCGCGCCCGGGTATCCCGCCGCGCTCGGCTCAATCCGGCAGCTCGGTCCGCCGGCTCGATCCGGGCTCAGTCCAACCGGGCCGCCCACGCCAGCGCGCCGGCCAGGTGCGCGCGGAAACCGGCGTCCGCGTAAGCGGCCTCGTCGTGCCCGAGCGCGGTGAAGAAGGAGCGGCCGCCGCAGTTCTCGTGGCACCACGCCAACGGGTGGTCCGGCCCCATCGTCCCGCCCTGATAGCAGCGTTCGTCGATGGACGCGAGCACCCGCACCGCCCCGCGCGGGTTGGTCTCGAACTCGTACCACTCGTCGCTGAACGGCCACTGTGCCGGCAGATGCGCGGTGGCCGGGTGCCGCTGGTCCTCCACCGTCACCACGGCCGCCTGGTAGTCCGGATGGCGGGCGAACCGCGCGCCGACCAGGTCGCCGAAGAACCGCCAGCCGGTTTCGGTGCCCGCCGCCAGATGCACCCCGACGAACCCGCCGCCGGAACCCACCCACGCGCCGAACGCCGCCCGGCCCTGCGCGGTGAGCACATCACCGCTGGTAGACAGGAACACCACCACCCGGTAGCCCGCCAGCGTCGCGGCGGTGAAGGCCCCGGGATCCTGCGTCGCCTCGACGGCGAGACCCACCTCGCGGCCGAGATCGCGCAGCGCGGCCACGCCGGCCGGGATCGAGTCGTGCCGGAACCCCGTCGTACGTGTGTACACCAGCGCGCGATGCATCGGCCCACCCTAACGCGGCGACCCGGGTGCCGCGCCATGTGCGAGGATTCCCCTCGTGGGCGATCACGACAGCGCACCCGTTTGGATCGTCGCGGGCGCACCCGGAGCCGGCAAGACGACGGTCGGCGAACTGCTGGCCACCCGGCTCGACCCGCACCCGGCCGTCCTCGACAAGGACACCGTCTACGGGTCCTTCGTCGCCGCGATCCTCGCCGCGGCCGGCCGGGAGCCGGGGGAGCGGGAGGGCGAGTGGTATGACGCGCACGTCAAGCCGCACGAATATCAGGGCTTGACCGCGACGGCCCGCGAGATCCGCCGGCACGGCTGCCCGGTGCTGCTGATCGCGCCGTTCACGGGCCAGATCCGCGACCCGCGGCGGTGGACCGAGTGGACCGGGCTGCTCGGCGGGGGACAGGTCCGTCTCGTGTGGGTCTCCTGCGAACCGGCGGTCCTGCGCGAGCGACTGCTGGCGCGCGCCAGCGAACGCGACGGCGCGAAGCTGGCGGCCTACACACAGTTCGTGGAGCGTATGCGTCCTGACGAACCGCCGCCGGTCGCCCACTTCCCGGTCCACAATACGAGTGACCGCAACGGCGTATGGCCGCCCCCTGCCCTCACCGAGCAGATCGGGCGGTTACTTGAGGAAGTGAACGGAGCGAACGGGTGATCACGGTCGCGCACGTCAGCGATGTCCACATCGGCACCTCGGAGCGCAACGAGCACCGGGCGCGCCGCGTCTTCGCGCACCTGGCCCGGCTGCCGCGCCCGGTCGACGCCGTCGTGGTCACCGGCGACATCGCCGACCACGGCGCGCCCGAGGAATACGACAGGGCCCGGGCGCTGATCGCGGCGCTGCCCTATCCGGTGTTCACCTGCCCAGGCAACCACGACGAGCTCGGCGCGTACGTCAAGGGTCTGCTGGGCGAGGAACCCCCGCAGGGGCCGGTCAACCGGGTGCGCACCGCCGCGGGCGCGGTCTTCGCCATGTGCGATTCCACGGTGCCGGGCCGGCCCGGCGGCTATCTCGCGGACCCGACGCTGCAATGGCTCGACGCGGTGCTCGCCGACGCCGGCGACGCGCCCGTCTTCGTGTGCTTCCACCACCCTCCGGTGGTCATCCACGCGCCGTACCTGGACGAGATGCGCCAGAGCGGCGGCGAGCGCCTGGCCGCGGTGCTCGACCGCCACCGCAACGTGGCCGCCGTACTGACCGGCCACGCGCACACCCCGGCCGCCACGACCTTCGCCGGGCGGCCGCTGCTGATCGCGCCGTCGGTGATCTCCACGGTAACGCTGCCGTGGGAGGGCGACGGCCTGATCGACAACGAGCCGCCCGCCGCGCTCGCCTTCCACGTCCTCGACGACGAGCGCCGGCTGATCACGCACTTCCGCGTCGTGGCATAGCGCTTCAGTCAGGATCGCGCCTGTCCCGTCGGCCTGAGCGAGCGCGGGCTACTGAATCGTGGCCGCGTCTTTCCACATGCCATTTGACGCGACATAGATGCGGTCGTCACTCGGTGGGTAATCGAGCTCGAACGGCTGACCGTCAGGGGCGCTGATGTCCACGGTGCCGCTTTGCGAACCCTGGCTCCAGTCCACTTCGTAGACATATGTCTCGTCATAGTGTTGGGCCATGATCGTTCCTTCGTATGCTTCAAGGCAGAAGACCTCGGGATCGGATTTTGACACCGTGTACTGTGCATCCGGCGGTGCGGTCGAGCCGTCCGCGTTGTCGAGCACCAGTTGTGGCGACGGTGCACTCAGGTCCACCGAGTAGTGACGAACATCGAGATTTGAGCCGCAGCCCATCCCGCTTGATATTCCGGTGCCGCGTACCGGTTCTTTCCGGGAGAGAACCTTGACCCTGAGATTGCGAATGACGACATCTTCGTCGGTCTTTCCCTGAAGGGTGATGTCAAAGGCCGCGTTTTCGTCGTCGATTCCGCCGTGGTCGAGCGCCCACGTCTCGTCCTGCGCAAGGCTGTGAGTACCGGTTCCCACGTCGTAGAAGGGAATTTTCGTGATCGGCTCCGGGAAGGTCCAGCTGTGACAGCCATTGAGCACTGCGTTGTTGTCCAGCGCAACGGTCCACGAGAAGGGCGCCCCGGGAGAGGTCAGTCCGGTTCCGGTGCTGATCTTGGCAGCGCCGCTGGAAACGGCGTTCGAGATCATCGGCACGACAGCGGCCGTGATCCCTGCTCCTAGCACGGTGAGCATCCAGTTCCTCGGCCTGGCCCACCAGCGATCGCTCGTAGCCGAGCGCCCGGACGGCTGCGCCGGCCGCCTGCGATCTCCCCGCAACGTGCGACTCTTGTATCCCGTCACTGACCGCCCACCCCATCACCGTCGCCGGCCGCATCGGATCCGCGGGCATCCCATCTCGCGGCGACACCACGATCACCGCTCGGTGACGCGCCAGAGGTCAGACCATTGAAATGCCGCGACCACCTGCTGTGGCGCTAACGAAGCCTGCTGACAACACGGTAATCGGGCTCTGCTTCGCTGCGCAACGTGAGCACCGCGGCTGAGGGCGGACCGGAGACCTTGAGGGAGTAACGCAGCCCCGGCCAGCCGAGCACGGTCACGTCGGCCGGCACCGCCAGAGCCCGGTCCGCGTGCATGGCCTGCCGCACGACGGCCACGCCGCGCCCGGCCGGCAGCACCGTCGCGGCCGAGACCACCGAGCCGGCCGCCCGGACCAGGCGGCCCGCCGCCGCCAGCGCGTGCGGCAGGATCGTCGTACTGGTCCCCGGCTGTCCGAGCACCACACCGAACAGCCGCCGCGTGACGCCCCCCGGACCCGCCGGCGTGTCCGCCGCGAACATCAGGCAACCGCCGGCCGCCATCGTCGAACCCGTCTTGATCCCGACCACGCCGTCGCGGCCCAGCAGCGAGTTGAAGTTGCGGATCGGGCCGGCCACCGGGATGACCGCCTGCTTCTGCGCCACCAGCTGCGCGAAGGCGGGGATGCGCATCGCCGCCTTCGCCAGCAGCAACTGGTCCGGCGCGGTCGACACCGTCGCGGCATCCAGACCGGACGGATCCGTGTACGTCGAATGCGTTATGCCGAGCTCAGCCGCGCTGCGGTTGAGCCGGACGAGGAAAGCCGGCACGCTGCCCGCGTCCCAGCGCGCCAGGATCTGCGCGACGTTGTCCGCCGAAGCCAGCAGCAGCGCGTCGAGCGCGTCGCGCTCGGTGATCCGCTCGCCCGCGCGCACCGGCACCACCGATTCGCCCTTGGCCACCTGCCCCCAGTACGAAGCTGCCTGCTCCCGCGAGACCGTCAGGGCCGGGCCCGTCTCGCCCGGCGCGAGCGGGTGGTCGGCCAGCACCTGATAGGCGGTCAGCACCTTCGCCACGCTCGCGATCGGCACCGCCTTCGTCACCGGCCCCGACGCCCCGAGCTGCCCGAGGCCGTCGAAGGCGAGCACCGCCTGGCCCGAGGCCGGCCAGGGCAGGACCGGCGGCGTGCCGGGAAACAGGTAGGAATCCGGCACCTCTGGCACCACCCGGGCGGGTGCGAGCACCGGCGCGGCGAAAACCGCCCCCACCCCGCCGCCGGCTGCGGCGACCAGGCCGAGCACCAGCCAGAACCGCAGCCGCGTGCGGCGGCGCCGCCGCGAGGTGACCGCGCGGGCGCTCGGACCGCCGCTCGCCCGCCGGCGGACGCCCACTTTTCCCATGGCGAGCAAGATACGGTGCGCCGTCGCGTCCGGGAGGTTGCAGCGCCGCGTGGCGCGGGCAGGTTACTCCGGTCGGCCGGTCGGCCGGTCGGCCGGTCAGCCGTCGAGCGCCGCGCGCAGCCGGTCCAGCAGCGCGGCCCCGACCGGGCCCGCGAACCACGCCGTGTGGTCGACGAGGTACCGGTAGGCCAGTTCCGCGTTCGCCGCCGAGCCGGTCACGCCGCGGAAGTACTCGATCTCGCTCAACGCGTAGTCGGCATGGCAGAGCGCGAGCAGATCGGGCAGCGCCGCCCGCTCCGCCGGTGTCAGCTTCCTGACCTGCTGGTACCCGTCGATCAGGGCGAGCGCCGCGTCGCCGTGCACCGCGCCCGCTCCCGCGCGCTCCAGTTCCAGCCACCGCACCGCGTTGCGTTCGATCGCGGTGGCCAGGTCGTGCACGGCGAACGCCCGATCGCACAGACCGAAGTCCAGCACCGCGGAGACCTTCGCGCCGCGCCACAGCAGATTCGAGGCGTGGAAGTCGTTGTGCGTCCACAGCGGTTCGAGCGCGGACAGCTGCGAAGCCAGCCGCGCGTGGAAGGGCAGATGCCAGCGCTCGATGTCCGCGCGCCAAGCACGCGCGCAGAGGTCTTCGGCCAGAGCGGGGCGCGCGGCGGCGTACCGCTCGACGGCCGTGAGCGGATCGGCGGCGGCGAAGACCGAGAACCCCGCGGTCAATTGCCGGGCGGCCCGCGGCGGCGCGTCATATCCGTGCGCAGCCCGGTGCAGCTCGGCCAGAGCGCGGCCCGCCGCGTGGGCGTGCTCGATCCGGGTGAACGGCGACCACGAGATCGCGTCGCGGTACAGGTCGTCCCCGTCGCCGACCGTATGTACCTCGTAGGTCCACTCGCCCGCGGCGACTGCGCTGTTCCCGTGCTCGTCCGCCAGCACCCCTACCACGGCGCCGCCGCCGCGCCGCAGATGAGCGAGGAAGGAGTGCTCCTCCTGAAGGCCGCAGAGCGTGCGCACGTCGCGGTGATGCCGCTTGACGAACAGCGCCCCGCCCCGGGCCGTCGCCACCAGCCCGGCCGCGGACAGCGGACGCGGCGAGCGCCACGTCAACGCCCGCGCACCGCCGGCCTGCGGATAGCGGCGCAGCACCGCGTCGACCTCGTCGAGGGTGAGCGGCGGCCAGTCCGGGGCGACGCTCGCGGGGCCGAGACCGTGTACGAGGTGCGACATCAGGGTGCTTCAGTGCTCGATCGCCCGGGCTCCTGCGCCGGCAGTCCCAGCGCGCCGAGCACCTCCTGTTCCCGCGCGGCGAACTCGGGCAGCAGGAAGGTCTGCGCGGTGCGCGGCCGCGGCAGGCTGACGACGATTCGAGCGGCGAGCCGGGCCGGGCGCGGGGTGAACACGTACACCGAGTCCGCCAGGAACACCGCCTCCCGGATGTCGTGGGTGACCAGCAGCACCGTCCAGCCGTGCCGCTGCCACATGCCCGCCAGCCACAGCTGCATCTGGGTGCGGGTCAGCGAGTCGAGCGCGCCGAAAGGCTCGTCGAGCAGCAGCAGCGGGCGGCCCATCGCCACCGTGCGCAGCAGCGCCGCGCGCTGGCGCATCCCGCCCGACAGCTGCCCGGGATAGGAGCGCTCGAAGCCGTCCAGCCCGAAGTCCGCGAACAGCGGCCGCACCCGTTCGCGGGCCGCCCGCCGGGACACCCCCTGTACTTCGAGGCCGAGCGCGGCGTTGTCCTGGATCGTGCGCCACGGGAAGAGCAGATCCTTCTGCGGCATGTATGAGACCAGTTCGTTGTGCCCGGTCGCCACGCGGCCGTCGATGCGCACTTCACCGCCGGCCGGGCGGTCGAGGCCCGCGATGATGTTGAAGAGCGTCGACTTGCCGCTGCCGCTCGGACCGATGATCGCGGCGAACTCGCCCGGACGCACGGCCAGGTCGATGCCGTCGAGGACGCGCAGCGGCTGCTGCCCGGTGCGCGGGAACTGCTGGACCAGCGCCCGCGCCTCCAGCAGGAATGCGCCGCCGGTCACCCTTCGCCCCGCCGCGGTTCGTATCTGCGCCACGGCGTCACCAGCCGCTCGAGCGCGTACGTGGACGCGAACAGCAGAACACTGAGCACGGCGATCACCACGATCGCGGCGAAGACCAGGTCGATACGGAAGACGCCCTGCATCCGCTGCATGTAGATGCCCAGGCCGTACTCCGCGCCCGCGTACTCGGCGAAGACCGCGCCGCCGATCGCGTACGTGATCGACACGCGCAGCCCGGTGAAGAAGAACGGCAGCGCGCCGGGCACCCGCACCTTGACGAACGCCTGCCAGCGGCTCGCGCCCATCGAGCGCAGCAGCCGCATCGCGTCGCCGTCCGCGGCGGCGAAGCCCTCGGCCAGCGCCGCGGCCAGGGGGAAGAAGGTGGCCAGCGCCACCAGCAGCACCTTCGGCAGCAGCTGGAAGCCGAATACGACCACGAACAGCGGCGCGATCGCGATCACCGGCACCGTCTGCGAGGCGACCAGCAGCGGGTAGACCGCGCGCCGGGCCGCGTCGGAGAAGTCCATCGCGGTCGCGATCAGCCAGGACAGGGCGAAGGAGAGCGCGAATCCCGTCGCCGTCTCCCGCAGCGTGGGCACAGTGTTCTGCCACAGGTCCCCGCGTGCCCGCCAGCCCGCCGAGACCACCTGGGACGGCTCCGGCAGCACCTGCGCGTCGCGGATCGCGAACTGCGCGACCAGCTGCCAGCCGGCGACGACCGCGACGGCCACCAGCAGCGGGGGCCACAGCGTGCGCCACAGGCGGCGTGCGGTCACGGGCTCTGGTCCGAGGCGGGCAGGTAAGCGTTCGTGTACAGAGTCGAGAGCTGCGGCGGCGCGGCCAGCGCCTTGCCGGAGGCGTCGGCCAGGATCCCGTTGCGGTACAGGAAGTCGGTCAGCGCCTGCCAGCGCGCCTGGCTCTGCACGCCGACCTTGCCGCCGGCGTCCTTGTAGTACTGCGCCGCCTCCAGGTTCGCGCTCTCGTCCACCAGTTGCTTCTGGCCGCCGAGCGCCGACTGGTTCGCCTGGATCAGCAGGTTCGCGGCCTGCTGCGGGTGGTCGGTGGCGTACTGGTAGCCGCGCAGGACGGCGGCGAGGAACTTGCGTGCCGTCTCGGCGTGCGCGGTCAGGTACTGGTGCGAGGAGGCGATCAGTGCCGAGTAGATCGCCGGGAAGCCGTAGTCGGACAGCTCGAAGGTGCGCAGCGGCTTGCCGACCAGCCGCGCCTGGATGACCTCCCAGGTCGGTTCGGGCAGCGCGAAGTCCGCCTGGCCGGCGTACAGCGCCTGGTAGGCGTCCGTGTTGAGGGTCACGTTCTTGAACGTGCCGGTGCCCCCGGCCTGGCGGATCACGTACTTGAGCATCGGCGCTTCCAGCGGCGAGCCGTAGCCGGCGTAGGTCTTGCCGTCCAACTGCTTCGGCGAGGTGATCCCGCTGTCCGCGCGCACCCCGACGACCACGTCGGTCTTCTGCGTGATCGCGAAGACCGAGGTGATGTCCTGGCCGGTGGCGGCGGCCTCGGTCAAACCGTCCTGGTAGGAGATGCCGAAGTCGGCCTTGTGCGTGGCGACCAGCGTCTCCGGGGCGGTCGAGCCGTACGGCACGATCCGCAGGTCGATCCCCGCGGCCTTGAAATAGCCCAGCTGCTGCGCGACGAAGATCCCGGTGTGGTTCGTGTTCGGCGTCCAGTCCAGCGCGAGGGTCACGGTGGTGGCCGCGCCGCCGGACGCGCCCGCCGTACTGTGGGCGGGAGCGGACGACGAGCACGCCGCCGCCCCTGCGACAGCCGACGCGAGGACGAACGCCACGGCGGTCCGCCGGTGTCTGCCGAGATCGATGCTGAGCTGCCCGAGATCCATGGTCGATCATCATATCGCTAACGCGACCCGTTCCGGATATCGGACGCAATTGTCCAGGGCTTGGACGCCTGCGCCGAAGGCTGAAATGCCGCGGACTGGGTAGAGGGTTGCATTCGTATCGCCGCTCAGTGCGCGCAGATACCCCGCGTGTCACTCAGGCGCGCGGTGACGTACCGTGCTCGCAGAGCAGAGAGAAGCTCACGAAGCAAGGGGGAAGACGACGATGGCTGCCGAAAACGACAGCTCCGGAAATACCGTCCTGGGCAACGGCATCGGCTGGATCGGCACCGGGCGGATGGGCAGCGCGCTGGTGACGCGCCTGCTCGGGGCCGGGCAGCAGGTTTCCGTGTACAACCGCACGCGGGTCAAGGCGGAGGAGTTGGCCCCGCTCGGGGCGAAGGTCGTGGACAGTGCCGCCGATCTGGCGGACTGCCGGATCGTGTTCATCACCGTGGACGCTCCGGCCAGCCTGGTGGCCGTCGCGACGGCGCTGCTCGGCGGGGGAAGCGGCCCGCGCACCGTGGTCGACTGCTCCACGGTCGACGCCCCCGCCGCGCGCACGCTGCGCGAACTGGCCGCGAAGACGGACACCGCCGTGCTGGCCGCGCCGGTGAGCGGCAACGCCGGAGCGGTCGCGGGCGGGACCGCCTCGTTCTGCGTTTCCGGTCCGCTGGACGCCTATCAGCAGGTGCTGCCGCTGCTTGAGATCCTCGGACGGTCCGTCAGCTACGTGGGCGAGGGCGACGCGGCACGGGTGGTCAAGCTCTGCCACAACATGCTGCTCGGCGTGGTCGCGCAGACCCTCGCCGAGGTCTCCACGCTCGCGCAGCGCTACGGCGTGACCCGCACGGCCCTGATGCAGTTCCTCAACGGCTCGGTGCTCGGTTCGGACTTCAGCCGCTACAAGACACCGGCGCTGCTGAACCTGGACTTCAGTCCGACGTTCACCACCGAACTGCTGCGCAAGGACTTCGATCTGGGACTGGCCGCCGCGCGGGTGGTGGAGGCGCCGATGCCGGTGGCCGGCGCGGCATATCAGCGTATTCAAGAGGCCGTGACCTCCGGGTACCGGGACGCGGACTTCGCGGCACTGCTCGAACTCCAGGCGCGCGCGGCGGGCATCGAGCTGCGCCCCGAGGGCAACGCGGCAAGCTGATCCGCGGCCGCCGGCCGGACCGCGCGCGGGTAAGAACCCGGATGCGCCTGGTCCGGCCGGGTGCCACACTGCGCTATGGCTTGGCATATCACTGACGATCTGGCGGCTTTCGACGCGGCCGCACTCGGTCTGCTCAAGCAGCAGCCGACACAGAACACGGTGCTGCTCTCCGTTCCGGGCGTGCTGCGTGAGCGGGGTCCGAACGCTTTCGGTTCCGAGACGCCGCGCTTCGGCTGGTACGAGGAGCCGGACGGAACGGTCAGCGGCGCTTTCGTTCATACGCCGCCGCACCCGCTGCTCCTGTCGCACGTCCCCGCCGAGGCCGTGCCGGCACTGGCCGAGGCACTGCTCGCGTCACCGTGCCCGCTCGCCGGGGTAAACGGGCAGCGCGAGCAGGCGCAGGCGGTCGCGCAGGCGTGGTGCGCCGCGAAGGGCACTGACGCAGTGCTCGAACGCACACACCGGCTGTACCTGCTCGGGCAGCTGATCGAACCGGAGCCCGCGCCCGCCGGGGCCGCGCGTTCGGCGACGGCCGATGACCTCGACCTGCTGCTCGACTGGTTCGTCGAGTTCACCGCGGAGGTCGGCGACCCGGTGATCAATGCGCAGCGGGCGGTGGTGGATCGGCTCGACTACGGCGGCCTGACGCTGTGGGAGCTGGACGGCGTACCGGTGTCGATGGCCGGGATAACGCGGCAGCTCGAAGGCGGCGGTATCCGGGTCGGGCCCGTGTACACGCCGAAGCCGTCGCGCGGGCACGGCTACGCCGCGGCGGCCACCGCGGCGGTCTGCCGGCTGGCGTTCGAGCGCGGCGCCCAGGAGGTGTCGCTGTACGCCGATGTGGCGAATCCGACCAGCAACTCGCTGTATCAGCGTCTCGGGTTCCGGTCGCTGGGCGAGCGCGTGGTGATCCGGTTCGAGGGCTGAGTGCGGCTGACGATTCATTCCGGCCGGCTCGAAGCGCACGGCCCCTTCCGCTCGGCTCCCGTGTCCGCTCCCGCTCCCGTGCCCGCCTCCGCTCCCGCGTCCGCCGTTGCGGCCAGCCGGGCGGCGCGCAGGCTCAGGTGGTGCCGCTCCGGCAGGCTCGCGGTGCGGCGTGCGGCGGTGCGGTAGTCGGCGATCGCGGCCTCGTGGTCGCCGGCGAGTTCGTGCAGATGCGCGCGAACGGCGTACAGCCGATAGTGGCCGGCGAGCATGGGCGGCGGGTCGGCGAGCAGGGCGAGGCCGGCCGCGGGGCCGTGCACCATCGCGGTGGCGACCGCCCGGTTCAGGGTGATCAACGGGTTCTCGCTGATCCGGGCGAGAACCCCGTACAGCGCGAGGATCTGCGGCCAGTCCGTCTCGGCGGCGCTCGCCGCTTCGTCGTGCACGGCCGCGATCGCCGCCTGCACCTGGTACGGCCCGACCGGGCCCCGCGGCAGGGCGGCGGTGATCAGCGCGATGCCTTCGGCGATCGCGGCCGCGTCCCAACGGCCGCGGTCCTGCTGCGCGAGCGGGACGAGTTCGCCGTCCGGGCCGGTGCGGGCGGGCCCGCGCGCCTCGGTGAGCAGCATCAGGGCGAGCAGGCCGGCGACCTCGCCGTCGTGCGGCAGCAGCGCGTGGACGGCCCGGGTCAGGCGGATCGCCTCCCGGGACAGCTCGACGCGCCGCAGTTCGGGGCCGGCGCTGCCGGCGTAGCCCTCGTTGAAGATCAGGTAGAGGACGTGCAGTACCGCGTCGAGCCGGGCGGGCCACTGCGCGGCGCCCGGCATCCGGAACGGCGCCCCGGAGGCTTTGATCCGCTGCTTGGCCCGGCTGATCCGCTGGCCCATGGTCGCCTCGGGGACCAGGAAGGCACGGGCGATCTCGCCGGTGGTCAGGCCGCCCACCGAGCGAAGGGTGAGCGCGATCGCCGAGGCCGGCGACAGCACCGGGTGGCAGCACAGGAACAGCAGCGTGAGAGTGTCGTCGCGGCTCCCCTCGTCTCCGGCGTCGGCCCCGGGCACGCACCGCCGGTCCTCCGGGACCGACCCGGCCACCAGCTCCTCGCGGCGGCGGCGGGCCTGCTCGCTGCGGACCTGCTCGGTCATCCGGCGCCCGGCGACCTGGATCAGCCAGCCGCGCGGGTTGCGCGGCGCACCCTCGGCCGGCCACTGCGTGACGGCGTCCAGCAGCGCTTCCTGGACGGCGTCCTCGGCGGCCGCGAAGTCCCCGTAGCGGCGGGTGAGCACGCCGACGACCTGCGGCGCGAGCTTGCGCAGCAGGTCCTCGACGCTCGGCGCGGGGCTCGTCACCAGGGCGGGATCACAGCTCGGCGGGCGGGGCCGCCATGATCTGGCGCACCTCGATCGGCATGTCCAGCGGCCGGCCGCCGGGTCCGGGAGCGGCGGAGACGGCGGCCGCGATCTCGATCGCCCGCCGCTCGGTGTCGCAGTCCACGATCCACCAGCCGGCCACCCACTCCTTGCTCTCCGGGAACGGCCCTTCGGTGACGACCGGCGCGCCGCCGCCGTGTGAGCGCACGATCCGGGCGGTCTCCGGCATGGCCAGGCCCTGCGCGTCGACCAGCTCACCGGCGGCGGCGAGGTCGGCATTGGTCCGCTGCATGAACCGGACGTGGGCCTGGATCTCCTCGGGCTTCCACTGGTCGAGCCCGGGGAAGTCGGCGTTCTCCTGGCTGAACTGCATCAGCAGCATGTACTTCACGGCTCTGCTCCTCATCGTGGTGCCCGCCTGCGGCGTGCGGGGCTCTCACGGGTAGGTAGAAGCACACCCGGCGTCTTCGACATCCTCAGCGGGATCGCGCGAAAAAACCAGCTGCCATCCGGGGTGCCCCGGCCGGCCGGCGCGCCCCCGTCGACTCGGCGGAGCGTGGACGGCGGCCGGCGCCGGACACTGGGCTCACGCGGACAGGTTCAGCTGCCAGGAGACGCCGAACTGGTCGTTGACCCAGCCGAACTTGCGGCTGAAGCCGTAGTCGCCCAGCGGCATGAGCTCGGTACCGCGCTCGGCGAGGGCCGCGAAGAGACGGTCGAGTTCGGCCTCGTCGTCGCACTGCACGAACAGCGAGACCGCGGGAGTGAAGCCGAAGTCGTGCTGCGCCGGACTGTCGATGCACATGAACTGCTGTCCGGCGAGCGAGAACGTCGCGAGCTGGACGGTCCCCTCCTTCCCGGGTCCGTCGGCGCCGTAGCGGGTGATACCGACCACCTCGGCGCCGTCGAACAGAGAGACGTAGAAGGCCATCGCCTCCTCGGCGTCGCCCTCGAACATCAAGAACGTGGTGATCTTCTGCGTCGTCGTGATCTGCATGCGACGTGCTCCTTCGGTGCTTTCAGGCGGTCCGCACGGGGCCATGGTAATCGGCGGCCCGCGCCGGGAACGGCGCTCGCCCGGGCGAGCGCGGGCTTGCCGCCCCGTCCCTGCCGCAGCAGGATGGCAGCGGACGTTCCTGCGGATTCTCAGGATCTTCGACGGCGTCGAGAGGCCGGCCGGTGCGTGTCGCGCTGTTCATCACCTGTCTGAACGATGCGCTGTTCCCCGAGGCGGGCAAGGCGACCGTCACGCTGCTCGAACGCCTCGGCGTGACCGTCGATTTCCCCGACGCGCAGACCTGCTGCGGGCAGATGCACTACAACACGGGCTACCGCGCGGACGCCGAACCGCTGGCGCGCGCCTTCGCCGCCGCGTTCGCGGGATACGAGTACGTCGTGGCGCCCTCGGGTTCCTGCGCCGCCATGGTTCGCGACGTTCATCCGATGATCGTTCCCGACGTTGCCGTGCCGCCCGTCTACGAATTGTCCGAATTCCTGACCGATGTGCTCGGCGTCCAGGACGTCGGCGCCTACTTCCCGCACACGGTCGCCTACCACCCGACGTGTCACTCGCTGCGCCTGCTGAAAGTCGGCGACCGGCCGCTTCGGCTGCTGCGCGCCGTCGCCGGGCTGGAACTGGCCCGACTGCCCGGCGAACAGGAGTGCTGCGGCTTCGGCGGGACGTTCTCGGTGAAGAACCCCGACGTCTCCACGGCGATGGGCGCCGACAAGGTGGCCAACGCGGTACGCAGCGGCGCCGACTACCTGGTCGCCGCGGACAACTCCTGCCTGATGCATATCAGTGGTCTGGCGCAGCGTTCCGGCGCGCCGATCAGGACGATCCACCTCGCCGAAGTGCTGGCCGCGACGCGCGGGGACTGACCCGGGCCCGCCCGCCGCCTACGACATCCGGGCCCGCAGCACGCCGGCGGCTCTCGCGAACTGCGCCGCGGGATCCGCTCCGACCGGACGAAGCACGACGCTGTCCACGCCCGCCGCCCACAACTCCCGGACGCGCTGCGCGACCTGAGCCGGCCCGCCCGAGACGCTGAAGACCTCCTCCTCGGGCACGCCCAGCATCCGCGAGTATTCGGCCAGCACCGGAGCCATCGCGG
This sequence comes from Actinocrinis puniceicyclus, assembly GCF_018283645.1. GTDB lineage: Bacteria > Actinomycetota > Actinomycetes > Streptomycetales > Catenulisporaceae > Actinocrinis > Actinocrinis puniceicyclus. Next base: position 38,123 of record NZ_JAGSXH010000021.1, read on the forward strand.
CACGCACGGCCGCGGCGTCCTCGCCGACGCACAGATGCGTGAAGATGATCAGCTCGTGTGGACTGTCCCCCGCGCCCTCGCCCGCAGCCGCAGCCGAGCCCGCGCGGCCCCTGTCGATCAGGGCCCGAATCCGCGGCAGGTCCTTCGGCCCGTTCCCCTCCACGATCAGCGTGCCGTCCGCGACCCGGCCCGACAGCTCCAGCGAACGCGGGCCGATCACCCCGGCGATGACCGGCGGCGGCTGCCGCGGCGGATGCACCAGCCGCATCTGTTCGAGGTGCAGCGCCCGGCCGTCGAGCGACACCTCCTCGCCGCGCAGGATGGCCCGTACCGCGCCGATCGTCTCCTCAAGCAGCGCGAGCTTGCCCGTGACATTCGCACCGACCTGCGCCATCCAGTCCGGTGCGCCGTGCCCGATCCCGGCCAGGAGCCGGCCGGGGTACAGCCGTGCCAGCGTCCCGAGCTCCATCGCCAGCAAGGCCGGGTTGCGCAGCGGCGCGGGGGCGATTCCGATGCCGACCCGCAGCGTGTCCGTGGCCGCGAGCGCGGTCGCGGCCGAGGCGATCGAACCGGCCCAGCGCAGGTCCTCCACCACCCACAGTTCGTCCGCGCCCGCCGCCTGCGCGTCGCGGGCGAACCCGGCGAGCGATTCCGGCGGCAGGGAGCGGTCGAACATGACGCCGAGGCGGCGCGGTCCGGCTGGAGTCTCGATCACGCGGTCACGTTAGCAGCGTGTCCTGACACGGCGCGGGAACCGGACGGCTGGTTCCATGGATCCATGACGAGACGAAGTCGCCAGGGATACGGCGGCACGGGACCGGGACCGATCACGCCGGACGGCTGCGCGGTCGAGCTCTACACCCGCCTGCCACTCGGGGACGAAGCGGACATCGTGCAGCGCGCGGTGCCCGCCGGCGCGCGCATCCTCGAGCTGGGTTGCGGCGTCGGCCGGGTCACCGCCGGGCTGCTGCGGCGCGGGTTCACGGTGACCGCCGTCGACGAGTCGGCCGAGATGCTCGAGTACGTCAGCGGCGCGAGAACCGTGTGCAGCCCGATCGAGTCGCTGGAGCTGGACGAGCGCTTCGACGCGGTGATGCTCGGCTCCTTCCTCGTCCACGCCGGCGATCCCCAGGTGCGCCGAGGACTGCTCGGCGCCTGCCGGCGGCACGTCTCGGACGGCGGCTGCGTCCTGATTCAGCGGGAAGGGGATGGCTGGCACGACAACGTGCCGCGCGAGGCGCCGCTGGCGGACGGGCTGGCCCGGGTCGTCTCCTCGGTGCCCGTGACCGCTCAGGTCCGGTCCGTGCACGTCGAATACGTGTTTCCGGAAGCGCGCTGGACGCAGACCTTCCTGTCGCGTCCGCTGACCGACGAGGCATTCGAGCAGGCCCTCGAACAGGAGGCGGGACTCGCGGTGGACGCCTACCTGACCGACGACCGCACCTGGGTGCGGGCCGTGCCGCGGCGCCCGCCGGCCGCCGCTACTTCCTGACGTTGCGGGAATTGCGCGCGGCGATCAGCAGCCCCACCGAGACGAACGGCAGCAGCCGGCTCCCGCTGCCCAGGCCGTCGAACGCCGAGCGCACCGCGTGTGGCGGCACGATCTGCACGATCGAGCCGATCACCACGACCATCAGCGTCACGGCGAAGACCGCCAGGGCGATCAGCGCGCGGCGATCCGTGCGCAGGACGGTCGTCGCGAACGGGCCCACGCTGCGCCGCGCGGTCGCCAGGATCCAGCCCAGGCCGGCGAGCAGTCCCGCCGTGACCGTGATGCCGAGGCCGCGCAGCACGCCCGGGCCCACGACCCCGGCGGCTAGAACGACCACGAGCGTGGCCGCATACGCCGCCACGCACAGGCGCCGCAGCAGCAGCACGATCGTGTTCGCCAGGTTCTCCCGTGCGAGCTTCTGCTGCGGGTTGTGCCGCAGCGAAGTGCGGAATCCGGCCAGCGCGTGCGCCCACCGGCCGTTGGCCCGGTCGAGCACGGCGATGTTGTTGTGCGCCGTGGCCAGGTTCGGGTTGATGCTCAGCGCGTGCATGTACGCCGCGCGCGCCTCCTGCGTGCGGCCGAGCTGCTTCACCACGACGCCGTAAAGCACGTGCACGTCGGCCTCGTTCGGGGCCAGGTCACGCGCGCGCCGCGCCGGCGGCAGCGCCGCATTCGGGTCGCTGTGCCGGAGGCATTCGGCCAGCAGCCAATGGCAGCGCCACTCGTCCGGCGCCAGCCGCAGCGCCTCGCGCGCCGAACTCGTCGCGGACCGGCGGTCGCCGACCGAGTTGTACGCGTTGGCCAGTATCCGGTGTCCGTGCTCTGAGGTGGGGTCGACCGCGACGGCGGCCTGCGCGGCGTGTATCGCCCCGTCCATGTCGCCGGCCGCGTGATGGCAGCGGGCGAGCATCCGCAGCGCGAAGGCGTTCTGCGGGTCCGCGGCCAGCACCGCGGCCAGCCGGGCGCGCGCCTCGGCCGCTCTTCCGAGGTCGAGCAGGGCGGAGGCGCGCATCAGTTCGCCGCGTAAGTCCAACCCGGTCACCGCGCCGTCCTAGCTATAGCAGCTTGCGCTTCTTGAGATAGTCCAGCAGGTCGTCGTACGCGCCGGCCTCGTTCGCGAACAGCGCCACGTTGCGCGCCGACTCCAGCCACGGTCCCGCCGAGGGACGCACCTCGTGCAAAGCCGCCTCGACGTCCCGCATCTCGATCATCCGCACCGTACCGGAAACGGCGGAATCCAGCAGCGCCCGCTCGGCCGCGGTCTCGCACACGTGCGCCAGGTCCGCGCCCGAGTAGCCCTCGGTGCGCTTCGCGGCCGCGGCCAGGTCGATCTTCGCGACCGGCCGGCCCTTGAGGTGATGGCGCAGGATCGCCTCTCGCGCGCACTGGTCCGGGGGCAGCACCAGCACCGTGCGGTCCAGGCGGCCCGGGCGCCGCAGCGCCACGTCCACGTCCCACGGCGCGTTGGTGGCCGCGAGCACGAAAACCCCGTCGTTCTGCGCGCCGACACCATCGAGCTCTGACAGCAGCTGGTTGACGGTCCCGCGCAGCGAGTTGGACCGCAGCTGGCTGCGGCGCTGCCCGATGGCGTCGACCTCGTCGAGGAACAGCACACACGGGGCGTGCCGCCGCGCGGTCGCGAAGATCTCGCTCAGGTTGCGTTCGCTCTGCCCGATGTACATGTCGAGCACGTCGGCGAGAGTCACCGAGAAGAAGGCCGCGCCGAGTTCTCCGGCGATCGCGCGGGCGATGAAGGTCTTGCCGCAGCCGGGCGGCCCGTAGAGCAGCAGGCCGCCTTTGAGCGACTTGCCGTAGAGCCGGCGCAGTTCCGGATTGCGCAGCGGCGCGAGGAACGCGGCCTCCAGCCGCTTCTTGACCTCGGCCATGCCGCCGACGTCGTCCAGTCGCACGGTGCTGACGGCCTCCACGTCGAACGCCGGTTCGGTCAGCTGCTCGTCGTCGCCGTCGAGGAACATCGGCGGCAGGGCCTCGCCGAGATCGCGGGCAGCCGCCTCCCAGTCGAATGCTTCGAGGTCGGGTTCGCCGGCGCGCTGCGCCTGGGGAGCCGGTGCGGCCGGGCCGGGGGAGCAGGCCGCGGCTGCCGCGGCCGGGCGTATCGCGCCGCCGCCGGAGACCGCGCGCTGCATCAGGTCCAGCGCCTCGGTACAGGTCGGGTCCGCGGCGAGCACCAGCCCGAGGTGACTGATGGCTTCCGCGCCGCAGCCCGCGTCGAGCAGCAGGCCGGCCAGGTGCAGTCGCAGCGGCACATCCTGCGGGGCGGCATCCACCGCCTTGCGCAAGCTCTCGATGAGCGGCGAGCCCTCCACTGCGTCCCTCCCGGTGCCTTGCCCGGCGCGGAACGCCGGGGCATCCAGTGTAGGGGGCGAAGTCCACGCCTGGACGGGAACCGCCAGGATCGTCACGCTGCGCCGAGCGCCGGTGACGTCTCGTCGGGCGCGGCGGCCGCGATCAGCCTTCGAACCGCATCTCGATCAGCGACGCGGTCTCGTCGAGGTCGTACGGCGTGGTGGCACCCGTGTCGACGAAGCCGTAACGGCGGTAGAAGGCGTGCGCCCGCTCGTTGCGTTCGTGCACCGACAACGTGATCACCTCCGCGCCCGCGGTCTCGCGTGCCCAGCGGATCACCGCGTCGAAGAGACTCGGCGCCACGGCGAACCGCGGGCCGCGGTGCGCGGGCGTGACGTAGACGCCGTAGACGACCAGCTCCCGCCCGGCGGTCAGGGCGCCGTCCGGCTTCGTGAACGCTCCGGCCGTGCCCACGATCCGGCCGTTCTCGTCGAAGGCCGCGAACAGGGCCGAGTCCGGTGCCTCGGCGCTGCGCCGGGCCCGCTCCCGCCACACCTCGTCGGGCTTCGCGCGGGCGTCCTCGTACCGCTCGGAGAAGCCGATCGGTGTGTCGCTCAGTGCCTCCAGCCGGATCTGGCGAAACGCCCGCCACTCGTCGGCGTGAACCCGCCGGACCTGGTATTCACCCATGAAGGGGAGCATGCCCGCCCGCCCCGGCGGCGCGCCACGCGATTACGCCGCGTCGCACGTGGGCCGTGCCCGTTTCCGGTACGGTGGCCCGGCACGATGCGAGGGACAGTCGACAGGCGGGCAAGGGCGGAAGACGATGACGGTGCCGATCAACCAGCGGATCGCCGAGGAATTGGGCGTCCGGGAGCGCCAGGTCGCGGCGGCGGTGGACTTGTTGGACGGCGGGGCGACCGTCCCCTTCATCGCCCGGTACCGCAAGGAGATCACCGGCGCGCTCGACGACACCCAGCTGCGCACCCTGGAGGAGCGGCTGCGGTACCTGCGTGAACTGGAGGAGCGGCGCTCCGCGATCCTCGAGTCGATCCGCAGCCAGGGCAAGCTCGACGACGCGTTGCAGGCGCAGATCCTCGCGGCCGACTCCAAGGCCCGGCTGGAGGACATCTACCTGCCGTTCAAGCCCAAGCGCCGCACCAAGGCGCAGATCGCCCGAGAAGCAGGCCTCGAACCGCTGGCGGACCTGCTGCTGGGCGACCCGTCGCAGGACCCGCAGGCTGCCGCGGCGCAGTACGTGGACGCCGACAAGGGCGTCGCGGACGCCGCCGCCGCGCTCGACGGGGCGCGGGCGATCCTGGTCGAGCGCTTCGCCGAGGACGCCGACCTGATCGGCGACCTGCGCGAGCGGATGTGGGAGCGCGGCCGGATCGTCTCGACGGTACGCGAGGGCAAGCAGGACGCGGGCGCGAAGTTCTCCGACTACTTCGAGTTCGCCGAACCCTTCACCACGCTGCCGTCGCACCGGGTGCTCGCCCTGCTGCGCGGCGAGAAGGAGGAGGTGCTCGACCTCGTCCTCGAACCGGAGGAGAGCGACCCCGCGGCCGCGCCGGCTCAGAACGTGACACCGCGCACCGGCTACGAGGTGCGCATCGCAGCCCGCTTCGACATCGCCGACCAGGGCCGGCCCGCGGACCGCTGGCTGCTGGACACGGTGCGCTGGGCTTGGCGCACGCGCATCCTGGTGCGCCTCGGCATCGACCTGCGGATGCGGCTGTGGCAGGCGGCCGAGGACGAGGCGGTGCGCGTCTTCGCGACCAACCTGCGCGACCTGCTGCTCGCCGCGCCGGCCGGAACGCGCGCCACGATGGGCCTGGACCCCGGCTTCCGCACCGGAGTCAAAGTCGCCGTCGTGGACGCCACCGGCAAGGTCCTGGCCACCACCGCGATCTACCCGCACGTGCCGCAGCAGCGCTGGGACGAGTCGATCGCGACCCTGGCGAAGCTGGCCGCGCAGCACCGGGTCGACCTGATCGCCATCGGAAACGGCACCGCCTCGCGGGAGACGGACAAGCTGGCCGTGGACCTGATCGCCCGCCACCCCGAGCTCAAGCTGACCAAGGTGCTCGTCTCCGAGGCCGGTGCCTCGGTCTACTCGGCCTCCGCGTACGCGTCGCGCGAACTGCCGGAGCTGGACGTCTCGCTGCGCGGCGCGGTCTCCATCGCGCGGCGCCTGCAGGACCCGCTGGCCGAGCTGGTGAAGATCGACCCGAAGTCGATCGGCGTCGGCCAGTACCAGCACGACCTGTCCGAATTCAAGCTCTCCCGCTCCCTCGACGCCGTCGTCGAGGACTGCGTCAACGCGGTCGGCGTGGACGTGAACACCGCCTCGGTGCCGCTGCTGGCGCGGGTGTCCGGCATCGGCGAAAGCCTCGCCGAGAACATCGTCGCGCACCGCGACGCCAACGGCCCGTTCCACACCCGGGCCGCGCTCAAGACCGTCTCCAGGCTCGGCCCGAAGGCATTCGAGCAGTGCGCCGGCTTCCTGCGCATCCCCGGCGGCGACGACCCGCTGGACGCCTCCGCGGTGCACCCGGAGGCGTACCCGGTCGTGCGCAGGATCCTTACCTCCACGAAACAGGAGATCAAGGCGCTGATCGGGAACTCGGCCGCGCTGCGTTCGCTCAAGCCGGCCGACTTCGTCGACGACACCTTCGGCCTGCCGACGGTCACCGACATCCTCAGGGAACTGGAGAAGCCGGGCCGCGACCCGCGACCGGCGTTCCGCACCGCCGTGTTCAAGGAGGGTGTGGAGAAGCCCTCCGATCTCCAGCCGGGCATGCTGCTGGAGGGCGTGGTGACCAACGTCGCCGCGTTCGGCGCGTTCGTCGACGTGGGCGTGCACCAGGACGGGCTCGTACACGTCTCGGCGATGTCGAAGAACTTCGTCAAGGACCCGCGCGAGGTGGTCAAGCCCGGGGACGTGGTGCGGGTCAAGGTGCTGGACGTGGACCTGCCGCGGCAGCGCATCTCGCTGACGCTGCGCCTCGACGACGAGCCGCAGCCGCCGCGCGGCGGCGGGCGCGGGCCGCAGGAGCGGCGCGAGGGCCCGCGGCGCGATCAGAACCCTGCAGGTGGCGGCCGGGACGAGCACAGGCGCGGGGAACGCGGCCGCGGCGCGGCCGGTGGCGGCGGTTCGCCGGATACCGCGCTGGCTGATGCGCTGCGGCGCGCGGGTTTGGTTTAATGGTCGCGAACAAGAACACGAAATCGTAACCACCCGGCAGCACTGCGTATCAGGAAGCGTGGGTACGAACCAGGGGTGAGCGCCGATTGGAGCACGCCGGGTCCGGACCGGCCGACGGACCCGCGCGACGAACTCGTCCAGGCCCTGCTCGGCCTGCGCTGGGCGTTGCCGCGCACCGACGCGGACGCCCGGGTGGCACTCGACCAGTTGTCCGGTGTCGCCGCGCGCCTCGGTCAGCTGGCCGGTGAGCCCGCCGATGCGCAGTCTCCGTGGGAAGGCCAGGTGCAGGCGCTGCTCGCGCAGGCCGGTTTCGCGCTGGACTGGTGGCGTCCGGTGCTCGACGACGTGGACCTGGACTGGACGCTCAACCACCAGGCCCATCTGTCCGCCGACCTGGCCCGGATAGCCTCGGCCGGGGCGCGCATCCTCGACCAGTTCGCACCGTCCACGCCGCACCCGGGTGCCAACCCGCCGTCCGCGGTGACCCAGGGCCCGCCGCAGCCGCCGCCGCGGGTCGCCGCCGCGTTCGGCTCGGTGCCGGCGACCGCGATCGTCGACCCGCTGGCCAACTCCGGGCGGCACCGCCGGCCCGCCTACGAGTTCGACGTCCCGCAGTCGCCGCCGCGGCCGTCAGCCTCGGCGCCGCCGACGCCCGCGGCCGCGCCGCCGTTCGAGTCCTGGCCGCAGCAGCCGCAGCAGCCCGCGCCGCTGCCCGACACGCTCGATCCCGAACTGGAACGGCTGCTGCGCCCGCAGCAGCCGCAGCCGCATGCGCCGGCGGAGCCGGCCGGCGTGCCGGGCGCAGCCGAGCCGGGCTCCGCGGGGCCGGCCGCCGCGGGGCCTCCCTTCTCCCACCCGGTCGCGTGGGCCGGGCCCGGCAGCGACATACCCGGCGGTGAGCCGCAGACCGATCCGGGCGGGCACCCCGACCGGCGCGGACCGCACGCGGGCATGGTCGTGCAGGCGGTGGGCATCCTCGGCGCGGTCGCGGCGCTGTCCTGGTGGGCGGTCAGCAGCCTGCACCTGGGCTCTGCGCCCGCCGGGCATCCCGCGGCGGCGCAGTCGCAGGGCGCGCATCCGGCCGCGTCGGCCTCCGCGAAGGCGCACCCGGCCGCGTCGCCGACGCCGCTTGCCACGCACTCCGCGGTCACCCCGGTGACCACGCCGCCGACCTCGCCCCCGCCGCCGAACGCGGCGGGCGTCACCTCGATCCACGTCGAGCTGCTCGGCGGTAGCCCCACGGTGCATCAGGTCGCGATGATCCTCTCGGTGAACACCGCAGGCACGGGCCAGGTGACCGTCACCGTGGACTACTGGGGAACGAAGAACGGCGTTAAGAGCGACGAGCGCACCGCCTCGTGGACGCTCAGCGGCAAGACCGCCTACTCGATCGGCGCGTCGATCCCGGTGGACGCCTACTGCGGCGAGCAGGTCACGCTCAAGGCGGCCTCCGGGGACACCACCGCGACGCAGTCCACCAGCCCGGGCTGCTGACGCCGCGTCGGCGCACGACTCACGGCGCGTCAGCGACAGCGGATCAGTGACTGCTGGTAAGTGACGGCGAGTCAGTCGGAGCGGATAAGTCAGAGCGGATCAGTGACTGCGGGTCCGGTCACAGCGTGACGCGGCGCCAGCCGTCCGACACGACGCGCCCGCCGACTTCGGCCCACCCCGGCTCGGCGGCGGGCCGCGCGTGCAGCACCGATCCGCGGCCCTGGCGCACCGTGATCGGCCGGCGCAGCAGGTCGGCCAGCCGGATCGCGGCCGATCCGGTCGCCTCGTCCTCCGGCACCGCGACGTCCCCGGCGAACGTGCGGGCCCGCACCAGGCCGGCCGCCTCGTCGAGCCACGCCCAGAACTGGTGATGCGCGCGCTGCCCGGCGGCCTCGACCTCGAGCGCGTCGACCTCGGCGGGATCGTCGAGGCGCACGAACCGCCACGGCGGAGTATCCGCGATCGCGCCGCGGAACCACACCACGGAGTCGCCCTCGTCCTGCTCGCGCCAGGCGGCCACGGGCGCGGCCAGGCGCGGTCGCAGCACCTCGGGCACCGCGCCGCCGGCCCGCTCGCCGAGTACCCACGCGACGCCGACGGTGGGGTGCCCGGCCAGGCGCAGTTCGGCTGCCGGGGTGAAGATGCGGAACCCGGCCCGCGGCTCGTCGTCCACGAACACGCTCTCGCTGAAGCCGAGGAGCGCGGTCAGCCGGATCCCCGACTCGGCCGGCAGCCGCGCCGCGTCGAAGACGACGGCCAGTTCGTTGCCGTGTCCGCCGGCGCGGTCGGCGAAGACCCGCAGGACCTGTACGTCCAGGGTTTCGGTCAAAGCGATCACCGGTCCTTTCCGGCCCAAGATTAATCTTCTTGCCCGGACCGGCGCGATCGGCTTACCGTGTCCATACACCGAAGGGAGGTGATCCTGAATTGAGTAGTGTCAGGACGCGTGAGGTGGCTGTCCGCTAGCCGCCCCGCCCGCTTCGACAGGCTCGGCGGCGGGCGAATACCAGCAGTCACCCGGCCCGCAGGCTCACCGGCATCGTCCCCGGTGCCCTGCCGCGGCGGCCTTCCGAGACCGCCCGGTGGGGAAGCAGCCTGCGGGCCGTTCGCGTACGCTCGCGAGAACCGCGGCCCGCCGCTCTCGCGCAACGTCAACGGGTGATATCGCACTGTGAGAAGCCTCGCCACAGGTCGCAGCCGCAATAAGGATCAACGCGCTCGCTGTGCCTCATGGTGCGTATAACGAGTACTGTGGTCCCGAATACGGTCGTTTCTTTCCGCGCGTCGTGGATAAGCAGATGGCCTCGTGTGGACGTGATGACGCTGTGTGGAGGCGAGGACGCTGCACGCTCACGAGCTGGACCCGCATCGTCCCAACCCGGCCCGGATGTATGACTACTACCTGGGCGGGTTCCACAACTTCGAGGCCGACCGGGAAGCCGCGGAGGCGGCGGAGTCCGCGTTCCCCGGGGTTCGCGCGGCCGCGCGGGCGAACCGGGACTTCGTGCGCCGCGCCGTGCGCTATCTGGTCGGCGAAGGCATCGACCAGTTCCTCGATCTCGGCTCAGGCGTGCCGACCGCGGGGAACGTGCACGAGGTCGCGCAGGCGCTGAACCCGGACGCGCGTGTGGTCTACGTCGACGCCGAACCGGTCGTGGTGCACGCGGGCGAGGCGCTGCTGGCGAACAACGACCGGGCCCGGATCCTGCACGCCGACATCCGGCACGCCGAGGCGGTGCTCGGCGCGTCCGAGGTCGAGCAGTTGCTGCGGTTGGACCGGCCGCTCGGCCTGATCATGGCCTCGGTGCTGCCGCACATCCCGGACTGCGACGACCCGGACACCCTGGTCGCCCGCTACGTCGCGGCGCTGGCGCCCGGCAGCTACCTGGTGCTCTCGCACGGGAGCATCGACGACTACAACGCCGCGGAGACCGGCGAGGTCTACGACGTCTACCGCGCCGCCACCAGCCCGATCACCTCCCGGCCGGCCGCGCGCCTGACCGCCTGGTTCGACGGCCTGGACCTGGTGGAGCCCGGCGTGGTCGTGGTCACGCACTGGCACCCGGAACGCGGCGACGTGCCGGCCAAGCTGCGGATCGCGCATCACGGCGGCGTGGCGCGCGTCCCGTGGCGGCCGGCGGCGCGCTGAGCGTCAGTCCAGTGCCGCGCTGATCAGGGCCTCGGCGGCGGCCCTGGCCGGGGAGGCGGCCTGCGGGGTGTGGTCCATGCGCGCGGACACGCTCGCACCGTCGTAGAGCAGGTGCAGCTGCCAGGCCAGCAGTTCGGGGTCGGCGGCGCCGGCCTCCCGGGCCAGCTGTGTCAGCAGCTCCCGCATCCAGCCGCGGTATCCGTCGACGGCGGTCTCGATGGGGCTGCCCGGCCGGGCCTCGGCGGCGGCGTTGACGAACGCGCAGCCGTGGTAGTGCGGCTTGGCGAACGACTCGGACAGGACGTCGAAGACCGCGAGGAGTTTCTCGCGGGCGGTCTCGACGGGGTTCAGCCCGCTGAGCGTGTGCTCGCGCCGCGCCTGGAAACGCTGCTCGAGGTACGCGCGGATCAACTCGTCCTTGCTGCCGAAGGCGCTGTAGAGCGTCGCTTTCGCGACGCCCGCGCGTTCGATCACCCGGTCGATGCCGACCGTGTTCACGCCTTCCTCGTAGAACAGCTCGTTCGCGGCGGCCAGCAGGCGTTCGCGCGCCGAGAGGCGGGCGTGCTCGGTGGCCTGCCGTGCGGCGCGGTTCGCGGCGGCGGAGGTTTCAGCGGCCATGCCTTGACTATACCAGACCGGTCTGTCTAGGCTCTGGGAACAGACAGACCGGTCTGACTGGCAATGCGGACCCGGTCTTCCGGACGGCCGTCAGCGTCGACGACGCCCGTCGCCCCCTTCTTCGCCGTTCCGCTTCGCCGTTCCAGCGACCGCGACCAGCCAGAGGAGCCGCGTCCGATGTCCACCGCCACACAGTCGTCTACCGCCACACAGTCGTCTGCCGCCGCACAGTCGTCTACCGCCGCACAGGCGCCGCACCGCGCCGCGTCCACGCCCGCCCGGCACGCCGATCGAAGGCGGCTGAGAGCGCTGCCGGACCGTGCCGCGTTCCACCTCCAGACCTCGATCGTCGTGACCTTCCTCGCCGCGTCCAGCGCCCCGACGCCCCTCTACGGGCGCTACCAGGCCCAATGGCACTTCTCGCCGATCACCACCACGGCCGTGTTCGGCGTCTACGCGCTGGCCGTGCTCGGCGCGCTGCTGACCGTCGGCTCGCTGTCCGACCACGTCGGGCGCCGCCCCGTGCTCATCACCGCCATCGCGTTGCAGGCGGCATCCATGCTCGTGTTCAGCACCGCCGGGAGCGTCAGCGCACTGATGGCCGGGCGCGTCGTGCAGGGCGTCGCCACCGGCGGCGCGCTCGGCGCGGTCGGCGCGGGACTGCTCGACCTGCACCGGGCGAAGGGCACCATCACCAACGCCGTCGCCCCGCTGGCCGGCACCGCCACCGGTTCGCTGCTCTCCGGGGTGCTGGTGCGCTACCTGCCCGCGCCCGAACACCTCGTCTACCTCGTGCTGTTCGCGGCGTTCGCGGCGCAGGCGACCGGCGTGGCGCTGATGCGCGAGACCTCGGCGCGTGAAGACGGCGCGCTGGCCTCGCTGCGCCCGCGACTCGGCGTGCCGAGCGCGGCGCGCGGCCCGCTGCTCAAGGCCGCGCCCGTGCTGGTCGCGCTGTGGGCGCTGGCCGGGTTCTACGGCTCGGTCGGCCCCGCGGTCGTCGCCCTGGTGACCGGTTCGCACTCACCCGTGCTCGGCGGACTGTCGCTGTTCGTCCTGGCCGCCAGCGGCGCGCTCGCGGTGCTGCTGCTGCGCGGCGCGCTCCCGCGCACGGTGATGCTGCTCGGCGCGCTGCTGCTGTCCGTCGGCGTGGTTGTCACCCTGATGGGCATGGAGACCCGCTCCGGTCTGGTGTTCTTCGTCGGAGCCGTCATCGCCGGCGCCGGCTTCGGCGCGGGCTTCCAGGGCGCGATCCGCACCGTCGTCCCGCTCGCCGCGCCGCACGAGCGCTCCGGACTGCTCTCCACCGTCTACGTGATCTCATACCTGGCGATGGGGCTGCCCGCGGTCGTCGGAGGGTTCCTGATCGTGCACGCCGGGCTGCTGCCGGCGGCCCGCGAATACGGCGCCGCGGTGGTGATACTGGCCGCCGGCGCCCTGGCCGCCGTCGCCCGCCCGGCCGCCCGGGTGTGAAAGTTTCGCAGGTCCTTGACTTATGGAGCGCCCGCCGTAGCATCCGTTACCGCGCTTAACCGGTACAGGACCGGTTGCGGCGGAGACCTTCCCCGGAGGGGGCCTGCATGGGCATCAGGAACAGGCGCTGGAGCAGTGGCGCCGCGGCGCTCGCGCTGACCGCGGGCGCCACACTCGCCGCGGTGACCGTGGGCGCCGCGAGCGCCCCGGCCGACACCGGGGCGGCGTGCAGTGCGGCCTACAGCATCGGCTGGCAGACCCCGTCCGACAGTCCGCCGGACTTCGGCGTCACGGTCACGGTGACGAACAACTCCACCTACCCGATCAGCACCTGGGCCGTGTCGTGGAACTTCACGGCGGGCCAGGCGATCATCGCCGGCAGCCCGTACAGCGCCACGGTCGTGCAGAACGGGACCACGGTCACCGCGACTCCCGGCGGCAGCTACAACGCCACCCTCGCCCCGGGGGCGAGCACGACCTGGGGCTTCCACGCCACCTTCAACGGCACCGGCAACCCGGTGCCCGCGGTCACCTGCTCCGGGCCGAGTCAGGGTTCGTCGAGCGCCGTGCTCTCCGGGTCCCTCACACCCCTGGGCGTCAACACCGCCTCCTGGGACACCAACTTCGTCGACCCGGCCATCTCCACGGACCTGAACGCCGCGCACACCGGCCTGATCCGCTACCCGGGCGGATCGTGGGCGGACGAGTACCTCTGGCAGACCAACACCGCCAAGGGCCAGACCCAGCCGGTGGACTTCGCGCAGTACTCCAGCCAGGTCGACTCGATCAGCGGCGGGCAGAAGTTCGTCACGGTCAACTACGGCTCCGACACCGCGGCCAGCGCGGGCGCCTGGGCGAAGCAGGCGGCGACGACCCCCGGACAGAACGTGGCGCTGTGGGAGATCGCCAACGAGAACTACGGGTCCTGGGAGACCGACAACCACACCGGCGCGCACACCGCCGCCTCATACGCGAGCAACGGCCTGGCATACATGCAGGCGATCAAGGCGGCCGACCCGAAGGCGCAGATCTGCTACGACTACGGCATGGACGGCGGCCTGGCCCCCGGCTCCGGGGTGGACAACTGGCAGAGCTGGAACAGCACCATCCTGCAGGCCGACGCCGCCGACATCGACTGCGCCGACGTGCACTGGTACCCGATCAACGGGGTGCCGACCGAGAGCGTGCAGTCGATCATGGAGCTGGTCGACAACATCCCGGCCGCGGCCGCCGAGGTCAAGTCCACCCTGTCGGCCTACGACCCCAAGGCGTACTTCGTGGTCGGCGAGACGAACATGTCGCAGACCGCGAACGAGTGGAACGAGGAGCCGGTCGGCGCGCTGTTCGCGGCCGCCAACGCCCTGGAGTGGCTGTCCTTCGGCGCGCAGAGCGTGGACTGGTGGGACGTGCACAACTACGGCAGCCAGACCGCCGACTTCGGCATGTTCTCCTCCGCCACCACCGGCGAACCGGCCATGGACACCCCGTACGCGCCGTACTACGGCTACCAGCTGGCCTCGAAGCTCGCCGTCAGCGGGGCGAAGGTCAGCACCCTGAACGTCGCGACGCCGAACATCTACGGATACTCCTCCAGCCGGCCGGGCGGCTCGTACGCGGTGCTGCTGGCCAACGCCGACCCATCGAACGCTTACACGGTCAGCACCTCGAGCCTCGGGATCACGAGCCTGTCCGAGACCGAATACGCCTACAGCGCGGCCAAGCCGACGATCGCGACCAGCACCTTCTCCGGCACCTCGCTGACGATCCCGGCCGAGTCGGTGGTCGTGCTGACCGACGGCAGCGGCTCCTCGCCCTCGGCCTCACCCTCCGCGAGCCCGTCGCACTCCAGCTCGCCGAGCGCGTCGCCCTCCGCGTCGCCGTCGTCCTCCCCGTCCTCCTCGCCCTCGGCGAGCGCCTCGGGCGGTTCCGGCGGCTGCACGGCGACCTGGTCGGTGACCAACTCGTGGGGCGGCGGCTTCCAGCTGGGCTTCACGGTGACCGCTTCCGGAACGAAGGCGGTCAGCGGCTGGAACGTCGGATATTCGTGGCCCGGCTCACAGACCGTCTCGCAGATCTGGAACGCGACCGAGACCCAGTCCGGCGCGGCGGTCACGGCGACGAACCTCAGCTACAACGGCGCCCTGTCGCCGGGCGGATCGACCACGTTCGGCCTGATCGGGACCGGCAGCACGCCGAGCACTCTGCCGAACCTGAGCTGTACAGCGCACTGACACCGCCCTCGACAATCCGGATGAACTCGCCGCCCGCAGCAGCGCTCTGATGCACTGCCGCGGGCCGCGGGTCGCGGGCCGCGGCGCGAGCGCGCGCCGATCGTAGCCGCCACCCGCGGGCCTCACCGTTTGCGTACCAGCAGCTGCACCGCTCGCGACGGGTTCCCGTTCATGGTCGCGACATCGATCAGAAGCTCGTCCACGAGCTCGAAATCCGACAGCAGGGCACGCAGATAGGCGACGTCGTGGTGTCGGCACACCGCGCCGTCGCCGGTTGCGAACACCCCGTACCGGGCACCGGACTGTCGCGCGTGTGCGGCGTAGCGGGCACGGTTCCGCGGGTCGTCCTGCAGGAGCAGATCGCTGACGTAGAGCAGCCCGCCGGGTGCCAGCACGCGATCCAGTTCGGTGACGATCTCCCGCTGAGCGGCGTCGTCGGGGACGCATGTCAGCACCGCGAACAGCACGACGAGGTCGAAGCTGCCCGAAGGGTAGGCGAGCGCCGGCGAAGACAGGACTGTGAAGCGCAGGTCGGGCCGCAGCCGGCGCCCCCGCGCGATCAAGGCCGCGGACGGGTCCGCGCCGACGAGATCGCGGAACCCGTGCGCGCTCAGCTCGGCCATGACGCGGCCGTACCCGCAGCCGTAGTCCAGGACCCGGGCGTTGCGGCTCCACCCCGCCAGCCAGTCGGGATTCAGCGGGTGGGTGAACGTCTTCGTGGCACCGATGCCGTCCCAGTACGCGGCCTGGGGGTCCTTCATGCAGACAGCTTACGGGCGCTCGGACTCCCGGTCGCGGGCGCGCGGGTCGTGGACGGGTCGGCGCCGACGAGATCGCGGAACCCGTGCGCGCTCAGCTCAGCAGACGCCGATCCGCTCAGCCGCTCAGCCGCTCAGCCGCTCAGCCGGTCGAGCAGCCCGGCGGCGGCGCGCTGGGCCGCGCCGCCGCAGCAGTTGTTGCAGACCACGTGCACCGACCCGGCCAGCCGGGAAAGCTCACGGGCGCGGCGCGCCCAGTCGTCGAGTTCCGCCGCCGTGTATTCGTGCCGGTATCGCTCGCGCTTGTCCCCGCCGGACCACTGCGCGCTGCGGCCGTGCAGCCGGACGAGCGCCGTGTCCGCGGTCGCGGCGAGCAGCAGCGGCATCGCACCGGGATGCTCCTGCGGCATGTCCACGCACACGAGCGCCGCGCCGTGCTCTCGCAGCAGGCCGAGCGCGCGGTCCCGGTCCCGCGGGTCCAGCCAGGAACCGTGCCGGAACTCCACCGCCGCCGCCAGCGGCGCGCAACGCGAGAGCGCCTCGGTGACCATCCGCTCGCCGCGCGGTCCCGGCCGGCACGACGCGGGGAACTGAAGTACCACGAGCCCGAGGCGCCCGGCCGCGCGCAGCGGCTCGACCGCCTGATGAAACCGGATCCACGTCTCGTCGAGCAGCTCCTTCGGCGCGCCGTCGCCCCGGATCCACGCGTGACCCGCCGCCAGTTCCCGCAGCTCGGGCGGCAGCGACGCGACCGGCGTGCGGTGGCCCGTGAACAGCGAGTACGCCTTGACGTCCATGACGAAGCCCTCGGGCGTGTGCTCGGCCCAGCCGCGTACCACGGCGGTGTTCGGGATCGCGTAATACGGCGAATCGGCCTCGGCCAGCGGGAACAGCCCGGCGTAGTGCCGCAGCCGGCCGGCCGGGGTGCGCGCCTGCGGCGGGTACCAGCCGGAGGCGATCAGATCGCTGTCGGCCCAGCCCGCCGTCCCGACCAGAATCGGCACCGGTACGCACCTCCGCACGCGGTTCTCGCCGGCGGGCGCCGCGCCGTCAGCACCCGTCCGCCCGCCCGGGCGGCGAGCCCGACTACCCGCTCGGGCCGCGGCTACGCCTCCAGCGCGCCCGGACGCACCAGCCCGCTCTCATACGCCACGACCACCGCCTGCGCCCGGTCGCGCAGCTGGAGTTTCGCGAGGATCCGCGCCACGTGCGTCTTGACCGTCGCCTCGCTCAGGTGGAACCGCGCGGCCAGTTCGGCGTTGCTCAGCCCCCTGCCGAGCTGCTCCAGCACCTCCAGCTCGCGGGGTGTGAGAGTCGCCACCCTGCTCGCGGCCGCGGTGCGATAAGGCGCGCGTGCGCTTTCGTCCGCGTCGCGCCGGGCGAAACGCTCGACCAGCCGCCGGGTGATCGTCGGCGCGAGCAGCGCGTCCCCGCAGCGCACCAGCCGCACCGCGCCGACCAGATGCTCGGGCGTGACGTCCTTGAGCAGGAACCCGCTCGCTCCGGCGCTCAGCGCCTCGTACACGTACCGGTCCAGGTCGAAGGTCGTCAGGATGATGATGCGCGGCGGGTCCGGCGTGCCCTGTGCGCCCTGTGTCCCCTGTGCGCCCTGTGTCCCCCGTGCGCCCTCCGTGCCGCGACCGGCGAAGCCGCCGAGGATCCGGCGCGTGGCCTCCAGCCCGTCCAGTTCCGGCATGCGGATGTCCATCAGCACCACGTCCGGCCGGACCCGCCGCGCCGCCTCGACCGCCTCGTGCCCGTTCGCCGCCTCACCGACCACGTCGATGCCGTCGGCCGCGAGGATCATCCGGAACCCGGTGCGCACAAGCGCCTGATCGTCGGCGATCAGCACGCGCAGCGCCGGCCCGGCGGTCACGTCCGCCGCGGGCGCGCTCACGACTCCTCCAGCGGGATCACGGCGCTGACACGGTAGCCGCCGGTCGGCCGGTGCGCCGCGTGCAGGGTGCCGCCGTAGACCGCCAGGCGTTCACGCAGCCCGAGCAGCCCGCGTCGGTTACCCGTCGCCGCGGACTCACCCGGCACCCCGCCGGTGTCCGCGATCTCGACGCGCAGTTCCTGCTCGCCGTACGCGACGGTGACCGCGGCCGAGGCGCCGGCCGCGTGCTTCACCGTGTTCGTCAACGCCTCCTGCACCACCCGGTACGCGGCCAGTCCCACACCCGGCGGCAGCGCACGCGGCGCGCCGGTGAAGGCGAGCGTGACCGGGACGCCTGTGGCGCGCACCCTGGCGACCAGCGTCTCCAACTGCTCCAGGTCCGGTTGCGGCGCGTCCGGGCAGGCGTCCTGCGGCTCCTCGGCGGCGCTGGTCAGCAGGCCCATGACCTGCCGCAGCTCGACCATCGCGGTGCGGCCGCTGGCCTCCACGGCCAGCAGCGCCTGCGTGGCCTGCGCGGGGGAGCGGTCCATCACCTTGCGCGCGGCCCCGGCCTGCACCACCATCACGCTCACGTTGTGGGTGACCACGTCGTGCAGTTCCCGCGCGATCCTGGCCCGCTCCGACTCGACCGCCTCCCGGGTGGCCTCCTGCTGGCCGAGTTCCAGCGCGCGCATCCGGGCCAGCGTCGAGGCGGCCTGCGCCCGCCACCGCCGGATCGAGTTGCCCGCGTACGCGATCGGCACCAGCACGACGAACGGGCTGAGCCGGTTGGGTATCTGCGGGATCGCCGAACCCGACCGGGTGGCCACGATCAGCGCGACGATCATCAGCGACGCGATCGCCGGCGCGCGGTACGGGCTGTACGCGACGGCGCTGTACGCGGCGATGACACTGCTGGCGAACAGCACGGTCGGCGCGTCCGTGATCTCGATGGTGGCCAGCAGCACCAGCCAGAACACCGTGGTCGGGTAGCGGCGGCGCAGCACGAGCGGCGTGGTGCCGGCCACCGAGAGCAGCAGCGTCGAGACCGCCAGCCCCGTCTCCTGGCGCACCTGGTAGAGATCGCCGCCCGGCCCCGGAACCACCGCCACCGCGACGCCGTGGCCCTGCCGGGCCACCGCCGCGAGCGCCATCACCGTCAAGACCGTGGCGAGCACCGCGTCGAAGACCCAGGCGCGGGTGGTCGGATCGGGCAGCGGCCGGGAGGGGCGCAGCGCCGCGGCGGCGCGCTGCCTCAGCCCGCCCGCGATCCGGGTGAAGTCGGCGGTGGTCACCGGGTCATTCTCGCGCCGCTCCGGCCGCCGCACATCCCTCCGCGTGCGCGCCCCGGTACATCCCTCGGATACATCCACGGGATGACGCCGGCCGGCATGCGCCGAGGACGGTACCCGATTTCGCTCCGGCGGCCGACGTGCGGCCGGCGCCGCGCCCTTATCTTCGAGCACTGTCGACTTTCGGGCTACTGCCAGCCGTTGTTTTCGAGATGAAGGAGAGGCCGGCGATGGACGACGCCGCGTTGATCGAGTTACACCAGGTCACCAAGACCTACCAGGACGGGCCGTCGGCGGTGGACGAGGTGTCGTTCAGCGTGCGGCGCGGCGAGGCGGTGGCGATCCTCGGCCCCTCCGGCAGCGGCAAGTCGACCCTGCTCAACCTGGTCGCGGGCCTGGACCGGCCGACCCGCGGAACGGTCACCGTGGACGGCCTGCGCGTGGACGGCCTGAGCGAAGCCGGGGCCGCGAAGTATCGCAGAGCCCGCATCGGCATGGTGTTCCAGTTCTTCAATCTGCTCGACGACCTGACGGTGCTGGACAACGTGCTGCTGCCCGCCCAGCTCGCCGGGCTGCCGCGGGCGCTCTCGCGCACCCGGGCGCACCAGCTGCTGGAGACGCTCGGCATCGCCGAGCACGCCCACGCCTACCCCGGCCGGCTCTCCGGCGGCGAACGCCAGCGCGCCGCCGTGGCCAGGGCCCTGATCAACCGCCCGGCGCTGCTGCTGGCCGACGAGCCGACGGGCGCGCTGGACACCGCCTCGGGGCGGGAAGTGAGGGATCTGCTGACCCAGCTGAACCAGGACGGGCAGACCGTGCTGCTGGTGACGCACGACCTCGCGCTCGCGCAGTCCTGCGCCACCCGCACCGTGCGGATCGTCGACGGGCGCATCGCCTCCGACACGGCCGCGGTCGTGCCGGAAGGAGCGGCGCGGTGAGCCGCGGCAGGCGGGGAAGCGCCGGCGCGGCCGTGCGCGCCGGGGACGTTCCCGGCCGAGAAGCACCGCGAGCCCGGCGCGGCCGGGGCGGGGCGTTGGGGCGCGTGGTGCGCGCCGGTGTCGCGCGCCGCAAAGTGCAGACGCTGGTGATGGTGCTGTCCACGATGATGGCGGTCACGGCCACGGTGCTGGCCGGCGCGCTGCTGACGGCTTCGCGCGCGCCGTTCGAGCACGCCTTCGCCCAGCAGAACGGCGCGCACCTGGCGCTCCAGATCGACGGCTCGAAGGCGAGCGCCGCCCAGGTGGCCGCGACGGCGCACCTACCCGGCGTCATCGCGTCCGGCGGCCCGTACCCGCAGGTCACCATCGATCACGGGACCGGGGACGCCGGGCAGTTCGGCACCATGGACCTGCCGCCGCTCACGGTGGTCGAACGACCCGGGCCCGGCGGACCGCTGGACGACCTGGCGCTGACCTCGGGGCGCTGGGCCACCGCGCCGGGCGAGATCGTACTGTCCTCCGACTTCTTCGGCCCGCAGCCGACGCTCGGCATGAAGCTGAGCTTCCCCGACCTGTCCGGCGGTGCGGTCCTCACGGTCGTCGGCGCCGCGAAGTCGGTCACCGGCACCGCCGACGGCTGGGTCGTGCCCGGTCAGATCGCGGCGCTGCGGCCGGGCGCGGCCGCTCCCGCCTATCAGATGCTGTACCGCTTCGCCGCCGCGGGCACCGACGCCCAGGTGAACGCCGACCGGGCCGCCGTGGCCGCGCGACTGCCGGGCGCCGCGGTCACCGGAGCGCTCTCGTGGCTGACCGCGAAGCTCAACGCGGAACGCGGCAACGCCCCGTTCGTGCCCTTCATCGTCGCGTTCGGTGTGCTCGGCCTGGTGATGGCGGTCATCATCATCGGCAACGTGGTCAGCGGCGCCGTCGGCGCGTCGCTGCGGCGCATCGGCGTGCTCAAGGCCCTGGGTTTCACCCCGGCACAGGTGGTGCGCGCCTACATCGCCCAGGCGCTGATCCCCTCGGCGTTCGGGATCGGGTTCGGCGTGCTGTTCGGCAACCTGCTGGCGGTGCCGCTGCTGCGCAAGACGGACCTGGTGATCGGCACGGCGTCGCTGTCGGTCGCCGCCTGGGTGGACATCGCCGCGCCCGTCGGCGTCGTCGCGCTGGTCGCGCTCACCGCGTTCGCGCCGGCGTTGCGGGCCGGACGGCTGCGCGCGGTCGACGCGATCGCGATCGGCCGCAGCCCCACAGCGGGACGCGGGCGCACGGTGCGCCGCCTGCTGGGGCGCGCCCCGCTCCCGCGCGCGTTCTCGCTCGGCCTCGGCGCGCCCTTCGCCCGGCCGGGCCGCGCCCTGGCGGTCGCGGCCGCCGTGGTCTTCGGCGCGACCGCGGTCACCTTCGCCCTCGGCCTGGTCTCCTCCTTCCAGCAGATCCAGGTCGGCCTGTCGCGCGACGGCGCCTCGCAGGTGTCCGTGGACTTCGCGGGCGGCCGCGGCGGCAAGAGCGTCATGCACGTCGCGCCGGTCGGCGGCGCCCCGGCGGCCCCCGACCCGGCGACCGTCGCCGCCGCGATCGCCGCGCAGCCCGGCACCCGGTCCTACTACGGTGTCGGCAGCACGCAGGCGGCGGTTTCGGGTCTCTCCGGCGCGACGACGGTGAGGCTGCTTCAGGGCAGCGCCGCCGCCTACAGCTCGCCGATTATCTCAGGCTCCTGGTTCACCGGGCCGGACCAGGCCGTGGTCCCCACCCGATTCCTCCAGGCCACCGGTGCCTCCGTCGGCTCGACGATCACGCTGACCGACAACGGCGTAAAGGTCCCGGTGCGCATCGTCGGGGAGGTGTTCTACCTGCGCGAGGGCGGCACCGACGTGATCACCGACCTGCGCACCCTGTCCGCGGTGGATCCGAGCGCCCACGTCGGGAACTACGAGGTGAAGCTGAAACCGGGCACCGACCCCGCACAGTATGTCAGGTCCCTGAATAAGGTGCTGCATCCGGTCGGCGCCGACGCACAGGACAACGCGCTGGACCGGCACGATTCGACGCTGCCGATCCTCGACGGCCTGATCGCGATCCTCACCGCGATGCTCGCGACCGTCGCCGGACTCGCGGTGCTCAACGCGGCCGTGCTGGAGACCCGCGAGCGCGTGCACGACCTGGGCGTCTACAAGTCGGTCGGCATGACGCCGCGCCAGACGATCACGCTCGTGCTCGGCTCGGTCGTGCTGATCGGCCTGATCGGCGGGGCCGTGGGCGTCCCGGCGGGGGTCGCGGTGCACCGGTACGTGCTGCCGGTGATGGCGCACGCGGCCGCCACCAACGTGCCGCAGTCGTACCTCGCCGTGTACGGACACACCGAGATGGTCCTGCTCGGCCTCGGCGGACCGGCCATCGCGATCCTCGGCGCCCTGCTGCCGGCGAGCTGGGCGGCCAGGACCAGGACGGCTACCGCGCTGCGGACGGAGTGACGAGGCGGGCGCCGCGGGCGGCTCAGCGAGGGGGAGCGGCCCGCGGCGCGGCCGCCCGGCGGGATTCGCCGCGCAGCACCCGCGCCACCAGGTCGGCGTCCGAGCAGCCGGGCAGGCAGCCGAAACCCGTCGCGGACCACAGGGACTGCGCGGCGGGTACGGCGTAGTACGGCACGGGCACCCCGGCGACCCGCCCACGCCCGGCGCGCACGGTGACCGGGGTGACCAGTACGTCAGGGGACTGTTTCGACTGGAGCAGGTGCAGGCAGCCGGCGCACACTGGCAGCCGCGTGCGCGGTGCGCCCCGCACCGCGGAGCGCTTCCTGCCGTTGCCGCGCGGCCGGTCGGACTCGTGCGCGGCCGGTCCGTGCAGCGGGTTGTAGAAGCAGCGGCGCGGGACATGCGGCGGGCGCTTGCCCTGGTGCCTCGCGTTCGCCGCCGCGAACCGGTGCGCGGCGATGTCCAGCAGGACCAGCACCCCGGCGAAGTCCGGGGGCGTCGCCGCCTCGTCCAGCAGCTTCCCGGCCGCCGTGTAGGCGTCCAGGGCGAGCATGTAGTCGCGGGTCGCCAGGTCCTCGGAACCGGCGGGGGAGAGCTGCGACGCACCGAGCCGTTCGCCGACTTCGACCAGCCGCGCCGTCGCCTGCCGGCGCAGCCCCTCGCACAACGACGCCCACAGTCGCGGCTCGAGCCGCGGCAGCGCGTCAAGCGAGGCGCCCTTACGGGCTCGGACGGTCAGTTCGGCAGGAGCCTGACCCGGGATCCCGCGGGGACCGAACAGCCGCCACCCGATCACGGTACGAGGATAGTCCCGGTCTGCCGCGGCCGGGCAGGGGGCATCGGCGCGCCACGGCCGGCGCATGCTCATACCCGAATATGCTTCGCGGCGAGGGACGCCGGGCGCCGCAGTCGGCTCGACTCCCCGCGCGTCGGCGGACACCGGCGGTTCGTGCTGCGCGCACACGGCGGTTTCGATGTCACGGTCGCCGCCACGCTGCGGTAGCCCCGTAATCGCTCAACGCCCTCTCGGATTAGCGCGGGCGCGAAAGGGCATCCGCAGCGTGCCAGGCCGGAGGTCCCCGGCGCCGACTCCCGGACTGAATAAGGTGCTGCCGTGGCGGATCCGCAACCCGCGCAGGTACTCCCGCTGCCCGCGAAGACCGTGCCGCGCTGGTGCGGTGTGCTGCTGCTGGTCCTGGGCATGTTGACGCTGCCCTGGATCGCGGGCCTGGCGGTGGTGCTGCCGAGCAGCGCGCGCAGTGCGCATTACGACGTGTCGTGGGCCGGCTTCGATCTGCTGCTGTGCGTCATGCTGTTGCGCACCGGATGGTCCGCGCTGCGCCGCCGGGAGCAGAGCGAACTGACCGCCGCGATGGCCGGCACGCTGCTCATCGTCGACGCCTGGTTCGACGTGCTCAGCGCCCCGGACACCGCGCAGTTCCTCGTCGCCCTGGCCATGGCGGTCTTCGTGGAGCTGCCGCTCGCGGCGCTGTGCCTCTGGCTGTCAGGCCGCGTCGATGCCGCGCGCCGCCGCAGGGAAGCGCAGTTGGCGGCGGCGCTGTGGCGGCGGGTCGGCGGGCGCGGGCGGTTCTCCCGCCGCCGGTCGGCGCAAGCCGACGTGTGATCCGGGCGGGCCGGTCAGGTGCCCGGGTCGGGTCGGACCGGCGCGCGCGTGCTGGTGCGGCACGCCTCCAGTTGCGCCGCCGCGGCCAGCCCGAGGAACAACGCGATCGAGGTCAGGTTCGCCCACACCATCAGCGCGATCACGGCGGTCAGCGGTCCGTAGGTCGCCCCGATGCCGCCGCCGTCCCCGACGTACCAGCCCAGCAGCGCGCTCAGCCCCGCCCACAGCGCCAGGCTCACGGCCGCCCCCACGGCGAGCCAGCTGCGCGAGGGCTGGCGGCGGCGCGGCGCGCGCCGGAAGATCGCACTGGCCGAGGTCAGCGCCAGCAGCACACCCACCGGCCAGCGCGCCACCTGCCACGCGGTGTGCTCGCCGGCCGACCAGTGGTACACCTGCCCGAGCGAGTCGCCCACCGCGCCGCCCGCCACCGTCACGATCATGCCCGCGGCCATCGGCAGCCCCGAGATCAGCACCAGCAGCGACGCGTTGCCGTACTTGCGCAGCGACGGCCGGTCGCGTTCGACCCCGTAGATGCGGTTGGCGCCCCGCTCGATCTGCCCCATCGCGGTCGCCATCGACACCAGCGCGGCCGCCAGGCCGAGCCACAGCGCGAGGCTGTCGTCCTGCGCGCGAGCCCGGCCGGTCTCCAGCGCCGCGCGCACGATCTTCCGGCTCGCGCCGGGCGTGACGCGTTCCAGTATGCCTTCGAGCGCCTGCCCGCCGCCCTCGTGGTGCAGCATCGCGGACAGGCCGACGAACGCGATGACCGCCGGGATGACGCTCAGGCAGACCTGTAGCGCCAGGGCCCGCGCGTGGCTGAACCCGTCGGCGTAACGGAATCGGATGAACGCGTCGCGCCCGACGGCCTTGACGCCCGCGCGCCGCAGCGTCGACCACGCGTCGTCGGCGGATAGTTCGTCCCCTGACATCAGCCGGGTCTGCGCGACCTTCGTCGCGGTGCTCACAGGTGTTCATTCCCCCTCTGCCGGACGCCCGGACGGCTCTCGCGCCGGTGCCCGCACGGTCAACGCGCCCGGCTCGACCTGAACCGAGAGCGTGTTCGCGGTGCGGTACGCGTCGCCGTCCAGTTCCAGCGGCACCGGCCTGCGCGTGCGCACCTCGATCCGGCGGCCCTGGTAGCGGCTGATGTTCTGTCCGTCGCGGCGGGTCAGCAGCCGCACGAGGACCGCGGCCCAGCCGGACAGGCGCCCGGAGGGCTCCAGCACGACGACGTCGAGCAGGCCGTCGTCCGGCGCGGCGTCCGGCATCAGGTCGATCCCGCCGTGCAGCCGGCCGAAGTTGCCGACGATCAGCGCCTTGACGCCGGAGTGCCGCACCCGGCGGCCGTCGACGCGCAGCGAGACCCTCCTGCCGCGGTCGCGCAGGTGCCGCGCGATCGAGGGCACGTAGGCGAGCCACCCGATACGTGCCTTGAGTTGCTCGGACGAGTCCGCGATCATCGCCGCGTCGAGGCCGAGCCCCGCCATCCCGACGAACACCCGCTCGCCGGTCGAGCCGAGGTCGAGGCGGCGATCGGTCCCACCGGTGAGCAGCGCGACCGCCTCGTCGAGCGAGTCCGGCACGCCCAGGTGCCCGGCCAGCAGATTGCCGGTGCCCAGCGGCAGCACTCCGAGCACGACGCCGGTGCCTGCCAGCGCCTCGGCGACCGCGTTGACCGTGCCGTCGCCGCCGCACGCGACCACCAGGCCGGCGCCTGCCCGCACCGCCGCGCGGGCCGGCCCGGTGCCGGGATCGTCGGGGGTGGTCATGGCGAGATCCGGCTTGGGCCAGCCCGCCTCGGCGAACGCGTGCGCGACCCGTTCGTGCAGCGCGGCGGCCGCGTCCGCGTCGGCTTTCGCGCCGTTGACGATCAAGACGGCTTTGGTCGGGTCGTGACTCATCAGGCTCATCAGGCTCACCTGCGCCCTTCGGACAGCGGCGCGGCGGCGCCGCGTCGCGTGCGGGACGAGGCACGG
The DNA here is from genome assembly GCF_018283645.1 of Actinocrinis puniceicyclus. GTDB lineage: Bacteria > Actinomycetota > Actinomycetes > Streptomycetales > Catenulisporaceae > Actinocrinis > Actinocrinis puniceicyclus. The sequence goes on from NZ_JAGSXH010000021.1 coordinate 64,027, forward strand.
GCCGGCCTCGCCGGTACGCGCGAGGGCTGCGGTTCCAGCAGGGCGCGCCCCGCGATCAGGACCGCGCAGGCGCCCAGCAGGAACCCGGCGGCGACGTCGCTGGGATGGTGCATGCCCCGGTAGAGGCGCGCGAAGCCGACGGCGGCCGGCATGAGCAGCAGCGCCAGCGCGTACAAGCGTCCGGTGTGGCGGATCAGCAGCCAGGCGATCGCGCCGTACAGCGCGACGGCCGCGGCCGAGTGCCCGGAGGGGAAGCTGGAGGTCGGCGGCGAATGGTCCAGCTCGAGACCGCCCGGCCGGGGCCGGTGCACCAGCAGCGTGGTGACCAGGAAGGCGCTGACCTCGATCGCCAGGGCGGTGGCGATGAACGCGACCTCCCGCCGGCGCCGGGTGAGCCAGAGCGTCACGAGGCACGCGGCCGCCGCGATGATCACCGTCCCGATCGTGTTCGCGACCGTGGACAGCACGCTCGTGGCCTGGTTGAGCGCCGGGTCGCGCCGCGCGGCCAGCGACCGGTCGACGCCGTCCTCGGTGCTCAGCAGCCACCAGTGCGCGAACGTGTGGGTCAGCAGGAGGCCGAGGACGATCATCGCGGCGGTGAGCAGCAGCGCGGGCACGGCGAGCCGGAGCGCGAGCCGACGACGCGTCAGATCGTGGCCGGGCGCGGCGCCGGCGGCTGATTCGCTATGCAGGAGAGGCACGGCGAGGCGGATTACCGCTTTCGGCGTACTCATGCGTTCGCGGGGCCGGGCTCACCCGACGTCAGGCTGTTTCGCCCGGATTTGCAGCTTTCTGGGTTTCCTCCGGGGCGACGCCTTCGGTCGCCGGGCGGGTGCGCCGCAGCCCGCTGCGCTGCCGCCAGGTCTCGAACGCGGCGCTGGTGGCCGCGACCAGTCCCGCGCCCAGCAGCCAGCCGCCCACCACGTCGGTGACCCAGTGCACGCCGAGCGCGACGCGGCTGACCCCGACCAGCAGCGGCACCAGCACCGCCAGCACCCAGGCCGCGACCTTGCCGCGGCGCGAGAGCAGCGGCAGCGCCCACAGCAGCACCACGCCCGCCGCCAGCGCGCTGGTGAAAGCATGGCCCGAGGGGAACGAGCCGCCGGGCGCGAGCGCGACCGGGTGGACGAAGTGCGGCCTGGCCCGGCCCACCGCGGCCTTGAGCACCACGTCGATCAGGGCGCCGCCCGCGAGGGTCACCGCCGCCCACAACGCCAGCCGGTGGGCGCGGCGCAGCCACAGCACGACCGCGAGCACGACGACGAGCGCGCGCATCACGGTCGGCGAACCGACGTCGGAGACGATCAGCATGGTGCGCACCCACAGCGGATGGTTCAGCGCGAGCAGGTGCATGTGCTGGGAGGCGGAGCCGTCGACGCGGCGCAGCGGCGCCCAGGAACCCTCCACCGCCACCGCGATCAGCGCGACGATGAGGAACGCGGGCACCGAGACGAGCACCACGAGGCTGAGGCGCGTACCGAGCGCGCGCAGGCCCGCGGGCGTACCGGCGGGCGGTCGGCGAGTAGTCACAGGAGACGACACGGTGGCACAGATGCCCGGCAGTCGCGGATTCATCCGTCCGCGGCGCGTCCTTCACGCACCCGCCGCCACGCGAACGCGCGCCCGCGCCCCGCGCCGCTTAACCTTCGAACATGAGCAGCAGTGAGGCGTACGTCGAGGTCGCCGGCCGGTCGGTGCGCATTTCGTCCCCGCTGAAGGTCTACTTCCCGGCGGCCGGGGTCACGAAGCTCGACCTGGCCACCTACTACGCATCCGTCGCCGAGGGCGTCCTGCGCTCGCTCGCCGGACGTCCGGTCGCGCTCAACCGCTTCCCGGACGGGCTGGAGGGTCAGTCCTTTTACATGAAGCACGCGCCCCGGGGCCTGCCCGACTGGGTGCGGACCGCGCGGGTCACCTTCCCCAGCGGCCGCACCGGCGACGAGGTCTGCGTGACCGAGGCGGCCACCGTGGTGTGGGCGGTGCAGTTCGCGGCGCTCGAACTGCACCCGTGGCCGGTGCGTCGTGACGATGTCGACCATCCCGACGAACTGCGTATCGACCTCGACCCGCAGCCGGGCACCGGGTTCCGCGAGGCGGTGGAGGCGGCGCGCGAGGCGCGGGCGTTGTTCGATGAACTCGGCATGACCCCGTTCGTGAAGACCACCGGCAGCCGCGGCCTGCACCTGCTGGTGCGCATCGAGCCGAGCCGGACGTTCGTCGAGGCGCGCCGCGCGGTCATCGCCTTCGCGCGCGAGCTGGAGCGCCGCCGCCCCGACCTGGTGACGACGTCCTGGTGGAAGGAGGGACGCGGCGAGCGGGTGTTCGTGGACTTCAACCAGATGGCGCGCGACCGCATGCTCGTGGCGGCGTACTCCACCCGCGCCCGGCCGGACGCCACGGTATCAATGCCCGTACGCTGGTCGGAGCTCGCCGACGTGGAACCCGGCGACTTCACCACGCGCACCGTGCCGGCGCTGCTGGCGGAACGCGGCGACGCGCATCAGAGCATCGACGAGGTCGCATTCACCCTGGACGCGCTGCTGGAGGCGTCCGCGCGCGACGAACGCGACCGCGGCCTCGGGGACCTGCCGTATCCGCCGGAGTTCCCGAAGATGCCCGGAGAGCCCAGCCGCGTGCAGCCGTCGAAGGCCAGGAAGACCGCCGCCCGCCGTGCGCCCGAGCCGCACGACGAGACGGACCGCTGACTCATCCGCACGGGTCCGCTACTACTCGAACACGTCGCCGAGGTCGTACGGCACCGGGACTTCCAACTGGTCGTACGTGCACGAGGCCGCGTCGCGATCCGGTCGCCAGCGCGCGAACTGCGCGTTGTGCCGGAAGCGGCCGCTTTGAAGCTGGTCGTAGCGTACTTCGCACACCGACTCCGGACGCAGTGCGACGAACGAGGTGTCCTTGCCCGCGTTCCAGCGGTTCGGCGCGCCGGGCCTGCGGTGCGTCTCGTCCTCGGCGGCGCCGAGCCACGGATGGACCTGGCCCGCGCCGAGCAGCAGCGGTTTCAACTCCTCAACCAGCCGCGCGCGCCGGGCCATCGTGAACGCACTCGACCCGCCGACGTAGTTGAGCACGCCGTCGGCGCCGTAAAGGCCGAGCATCAGGGAGCCGACGACCGGCCCGCTCTTGTGCAGCCGGTAGCCCCCGACGACCACGTCCGCGGTCCGCTCGTGCTTGACCTTGATCATCGTGCGCTCGCCGGGGGTGTATTTTCCGTCCAGCGGCTTGGCCACGATCCCGTCCAGTCCGGCGCCCTCGAACCGTTCGAACCAGCCGCGGGCGACCTGCGCGTCGGCCGTGGCCCGGGTGACGTGCACCTGCCGGTCGCCGCGGGGTTTCCGGTCGACGAGCAGCCCGGTCAGCACCTCGCGCCGGTGCGCGAACGGCCAGCCGGTCAGATCCTCGTCGCCGAGCGCGAGCACGTCGAACGCGATGAACGAGGCCGGTGTGCGCTGCGCCAGCAGACGCACCCGCGACTCGGCGGGATGGATGCGGTCGGCGAGCCGGTCGAAATCGAGCCGCCCGTCGGCGACCACCACGATCTCCCCGTCCACGACGCACCGCGGTGGCAGCGCTGCGGCCAGGGCGGTGAGCAGTTCGGGGAAGTAGCGGTTCAGCGACTTGCCGCCGCGGCTGCCCAGTTCGATCTGCGGCCCGTCGCGGAACACGATGCACCGGTAACCGTCCCACTTCGGCTCGTACAGGTACTCGCCGACGGGTACGCCGGCCGCGGACTTGGCGAGCATCGGCTCGACCGGGGGCATCACCGGCGGCTTCATCAGGCGTCCTCGGGCTCTCGTGTTCCGCGACTCGCGGCGGTCGCGTCCGGCTTACAGCGAAGCACGCCGTACTCGGTGCCGCCCGGCTCCGTGGACCCGTCACATCTCGCGATACCCGGACGCCCGACGCCCGCATGCCGGTAGGGCACCGATGGCGTCATCAGGTCATCAGGTCATCGCGTCACGAGGCATCGTCCAACCGGAAACCGACCTTCACGCCGACCTGGTACTCCTCGATGTGTCCGTCCGCGATCCGGCCTCGGATCTCGGTGACCTCGAACCAGTCCAGTCCGTGCAGCGTCTCGGCCGCCCGCGCGATGGCGGTGCGCACCGCGTCGTCCACCCCCTCCGCGGAGGAGCCGACGACCTCGGTGACCCGGTAGACGTGTCCGCTCATCTGATTACCTTCCCTTGGCGGTTGCGCTCGCTGGCGCGGCGGCCCGCGACGATACGGCCGACGCTGTTCCCACGCTAAGCGCAGCCGGCCGCGCCGCCTAGCCATCCGCGCCGCGGTTGGTCCGTCTGGGCGCGTCGGAGCCGAGGCAGCTCGGCACGCGGACGGGTCGGCAACCATGGTCGTGGCTCCGTGGCTCCGTGGCTCCGTGGCTCCGTGGCTCCGTGGCCCGATCGCGCCGCTCGCACGGATCGCGACCTATCCTGCGTACATGATGCGGATGCGACCGATGCTCGAATGGCCGGACACGGCCGCACAGGCACGCGCGGGGGACCTGGACGACATCGAACGCATCGTCGCGGGCGGCGCGGTCGCGGTGCTCAGCGGCGCGGGTCTGTCCACCGAGTCCGGCATCCCGGACTACCGGGGCGCCACCGGCAGCCTGCGCCGCCACACGCCGATGACATACGAACAGTTCGTCGGCGACGCGGACAACCGGAGACGCTACTGGGCGCGCAGCCACCTCGGCTGGCGCACGATCGTGCGCGCGCAGCCGAACGCCGGGCATGCAGCGGTCGCCGCGCTGTCCGCATACGGGTACGTCTCAGCCGTCATAACTCAGAACGTCGACGGACTGCACCGCGCGGCGGGCAACGCCGACGCGGTCGAGCTGCACGGCAGCCTGGGCCGGGTCGTGTGCCTGGACTGCCGCAGCATCAGCCCGCGCGAGGAGTTGGACGAGCGGCTGCGTGAGGCCAATCCCGGGTTCCGCGACGCGAGCACGCGTGTCAACCCGGACGGCGACGTCGAACTCGATGACGCGCTGATCGCCGAGTTCCGGACAGTGTCCTGCGACGCCTGCGGCGTCGGGGTGCTGAAACCCGACGTGGTCTTCTTCGGTGAGAACGTGCCCAAGCCGCGCGTCCAGCAGTGCTACGACATGATCGACGCGGCGCGCGCCGTGCTGGTGCTCGGCTCCTCCCTGACGGTCATGTCAGGGCTGCGCTTCGTGCGCCACGCGGTCAGGAACGGCAAACCGGTCGCCATCGTCAATCAGGGCCCGACGCGTGGTGACGCGCTGGCCGCGGTTCGGCTCGACGCACCCCTGGGGGCGGCCCTCACCGGGCTGGCCGGCCGCCTCGGCTGCGCGAACGCCGCCGTCTGAGCGGTACGGCTTACCGGCCGGACCACTGCTGGCTCGGGCTTCCGTCGCAGGGCCAGAGCACCAGCGGCGTCCCGTCCCCGGTGCCTTTGCCGGAGACGTCGATGCACAGGCCCGCGTTGGCGCTCACGATCGCGCCGTTCGGGCGGATCGTCCACTGCTGATTCGGCCCGCCATTGCAGCGCCACAGCACCACGGCAGTACCGGGCGTCTTCTCCAGCCCGAAGTCGTCGAGGCAGTACGCGCCGCCGTCCTCGGTGAGCTGTCCGGCGGATGTCAGCGTCCAGACCTGCGCCGGGGTGCCGTTGCAGCCGAATATGTCCTCCTTCGTGCCGTCGGCGAAGATCCTGCCCGCGGTGTCCATGCATGTGTTCGAGTGCACGTTCACGAGCGTGACCTGCACCGGCCCGGTCGCGGACGGCGACGCGCTGGGCGAGGCCGACGGCGAGGGGCTGGCCGAGCCCACCGGCAGGAACACCGCGTCCGGAGTGTCGCTCGCGCTCGCGGCCGGGGCGGCTGCGCTCTTGCGCCCGGTGCTCGCGCTGCCCGCGGCGGACGTCGACGGACCGCCGCCCAGCGAGAGCGCCCCGCCGATGAGCGCCGCGGCCACGACCACCGCGGCGGCGATTGCGCTCTCGGCCTTGTGATCGGCGACTATCCGCGGCAGGCGGCCGCCCGAGCGCCGGTCACCGCGCGATCCGGCGGCCGAGCCTCGACCGCCGCCCGTCTCGCCGCGGTACGCCGCACCGTCCGCGAATCCCGGGACCACGCTGAGCATGCGCGTGTGCTCGACCGGTGACGTCGAGGCCGGGGCAGGGGCCGGTGCCGGGGCAGGGGCCGGTGCCGGGAGCGAAACCGCGGGCGCGGGCCGGACCGGGCCCGCATCGAGCAGGCCCAGGCTCGGCAGCAGGGTGGTCAGCGCCTCGCTCCCGCCCGGCGCGGCGCCGGAGACGACCGACCGCAACGAGGCCGCGAGCTGCGCCCCGGTCGGTCGATGACGCGGATCGGGCGCAACGCAGGCAACGATCACGGACCAGAGCTCACGCGACAGCTGCGGGACCGGGACCACCGCGCTCTGCCCGGTCATGCACTCGAAGAGGATGACGCCCAGTGCGTACACGTCCCCTGGCGCAGTAGCTGCGTCGTACCCGGCGGTACCCGCCTCCGGGGCGCGATAAGGCGCGGGCGGTACCGAGCCGGGTGCGGTCGCGCCGTAGGCCCAGTTGACCAGGCCCGCCAGGCCGAAGTCCGTGACGGCGACGCCGGGAGGTCCGGCGGATCCGCCGCTGAGCAGCACGTTTCCAGGGTGCAGGTCACCGTGCGCGAGCCCGGCGGCGTGGGCGGCAGCGACCGCGTCGCACGCCTGCGCGACCACGTGCACCGCCATCGCCTGTCCCGCCACGCCCTGCCGGCTCAGGAACGAGCGCAGGCTCTCGCCCGCGACGAGCCGCGACCGCAGCGCCAGCCACCCCGGGCCCGTCGCCGCGTCGTCGAAGGCGACGATGCCCGAATGCTGCACGCGCGCCACCGCGTCGAGCACGCTGTAGAGCTGCGTGACGGCCTGGGGATCGGTCACCAGTTCGGGCCGCAGCACCTTGACGGCGTGTTCGGTGCCGTCGCGCAGCTCCAGCGCGCGCCACACCGTGCCGGACGCCCCGGCCCCCAACTGTCCGAGCACGTCGAACCGCTCGCCGAGCCGCCACCGGTTATCAGACACCTGCCGCCTCATCATCCGTGCGACGCATCACCGAACGCCGAGCAGTGTACGCACCTGAGCGACGCACGGTGCTGTCCGCGGCGGTCGCGCTTCACAACCCGAACGAGCGGGCGCGCTGCGCCATCCAGTCGGCGATACCGGTCATCAGTGTCTGGTTGTGCTCAAGTCCTTCCTGAAAGTGGGGCCAGGCCTCGACGGTGCGCCGCGCTGTGTCGTCGGCGATCTCGGCAAGGCTCACCGCGATCTTGCCGAAACGCTGTTCCAGCCGCCTTTGGAGAGTGGCGAAGGACTCCAGGCCCACTGCTTCGAAGCGTCGGCTGCGGCCGAGGCGTAGACCGAGATCCTCCTGGCCGCCGTCGCCGCTGTGGTACTGGATCGTAGAGACCAGGTCGTAGGCCGGGGACAGCGTGGGGTTGCGGGGATCCCGGTAGATCAATGACCAGTTCTTGAGGTGGGCGTCGCCGTTGCCGATCATCACGATGAAGGCCAGTCTGCGGGCGAACTCGCGCAGCCCCGGCAGATCGCGTCCGCGGTATGCCAGCGCCGCGACGGTGTCGAAGGTGCCCTCGTACTTCGCCTGCGGATACTTGTCCCTCACCTGAGCGAAATCCTCGATGTGAATCGCCGTGCGGCGTGTGTCGCACGCGCGGTCGAATCGTCGGATGGCGTAAGCCCATTGCTCGGAATTCGGCCACAGCCGGGAGGGTACTCAGGGTCAATGACAAAGTGATCTTGCGGCTGGGTTCGTGGTGGTTTAGCCGTGCGTCGGCACGGTCTGCGTGGCCTGACATGCCGGATTTGCGGGCGGGCACGGCATCTGAGGATCATTCAGGTGTC
>NZ_JAGSXH010000220.1 GCF_018283645.1 Actinocrinis puniceicyclus
CCCTGGTTCCCACCCGGCTACACCCCGGCCTGACCCACCACCACACCACCAGCCGAAACCAACCCGGACAACGGCAGCTACCACGCGCCCCGAACCATCACGCCCCGTGACACCGGTGAACGTTTACGTTCAGTTGTGCAGGTGATCATACGCGTGATTCGCGCTCCAGCACGGAGTTCTTGCGCAGCGGTGTTGAAACCCGGCTTGAATTCGCTCGAAGTGGTGAATCTCCTCAAGGAGACTTATTCATATTCACAAGCCTGGGTCACGTAATACAGGCCGACGATGGCGCGGAGTGTGGCGGGGACGTCTCCAGGGATGGCCGGAACCGGGTGGCCAGGTTCCTCCAGTTCTGCAGATGCACGAGTTCGCGCGTTCAATGGTGGCGCGGATGGAAGAGACGGAAGCGTTGAAGCGCTGGTCGTGCGTGATGAGTTCGGCCTTGGGCGGTTTGTGGATCGGACGGATGGTGGCGTGGCCCTGATATGCTTTGTCACCGGCGTGTCGTGGTCAGCAAGCTTGGTGGTCAAGCCGGAGGCGGCGTAGACGGACGCGTCGTGCCGTGCACCGGGGAGCGGGTCGCCCACCGCGGCGATGTCCCCGGCGATCGAGGCGGCGACCTGATGTAAACCCTGACTCCTGGTGTTTGTCGCTGTACATGCTGCATGTGTGCTTTCAGTCCCAGGTCGGGACGAGGAACCCGTCGACCAACACCGATCCGCCGTGTCCGACGGTCTCGCGCACGGTGGGTACGAACGCGGTCAGGGCGGCGCCCTGACCGCGCGAGCAAGTTGGCAATCACACACACACGCAGAGGCTTGTCACAGTGGCCGACGAAGCACTCGGGACTCCTAACAATATTCGGATGTCTGACCTACGGGAATGCGGCGTGTATCAGCCTTCATTGATGTGTCCGGAGGTGTGAGATGGCCGAAACGAAGACGAAGAGCAGGCGTCGGCCGTGGGAGGTCGAGGACGGCCTGTGTGGCGCCATCGCAGTCGTCGACCCGGCGCTGGCGCGGGTGCCCGGGGTTGCGCTTGACCTTCGGCAACAGCGGCTCGATCCCCCAGGTCGGCAGCTGGCTGGTGAAGGCGCGTCGCTGTCACAGCCCTAATAAGCTCAAGGACGTGACATCGAGTAGCTAGGGGGTTAGCCCTTGAACGTGGACACCCTGATCATTGGATCGTGAGGATCCGAGGGACAGGAGTTCCCGTTGGGGACGTATCGATACTCCGCTGAGTTCCGTGCCGACGCGGTCGCGCTGGTTCGTTCGTCGGACCGGCCGGTGGCGCAGGTGGCCCGTGACCTGGGCGTGAACCACGAGACGCTGCGCCAGTGGGTCAAGGCCGCCGAGCGGGCCGAGGACCCGGTGGTGGTGGCCGAGTCGGCGAAGGACGCCGAGATCGCGCGGCTGCGCAGGCAGGTGCGCGAACTGGAGACCGAGCGCGAGATCCTGCGCAAGGCGGCGAAGTATTTCGCGCGGGAGACGGGCTGGTGAGTCGCTTCCAGTTCGTCGAGGACCATCACCGCGCCTACGGCGTCAAGCGACTGTGCCAGATCGTGCAGGTCTCCCGCTCCGGGTTCTACCGGTGGCGCACGGCCGCCGAGACCCGGGCCGAACGCGAACGCGCCGACCGGGAGCTGGGCGCGCGTATCGTACGGATACACGCCGACTCCGAGGGCACCTATGGGCGCCCGAGGATCACCGCCGAACTGGCTGCGGCGGGCCGGAGGGTCAACCACAAGCGGGTGGGCCGCCTGATGCGCCGGCTCGGCATCGCCGGGCTGCACCTGCGCAAGAAGGTGCGCACCACCGTCCCCGAGCCCTCGGCGACACCGGTGCCGGACCTGCTGGCGCGCGAGTTCACCGCCACCGCGCCGAACACCAAGTACGTGGGCGACATCACCTACCTGCCGATCGGCGACGGGAAGTTCCTCTACCTATAAGTTACGTGGAATCACCTCTGCGGGTGGTTCCCGCTGTGGGTCGTCACCGTGGCGCTGTCGGCGTCGTTGTGTGCTTATGTGATGGAGCAGTTCTCTCGTTGGGGCGCGTTGTGCCGGTGTGAGCCTGCGGCCGAGTGGTTGCGGATCTGGTCGGACCTGGGCAAGTCGCCGCACACGATCGCGGCGTATGGGCGTGGATTGGAAGAGTTCCTCGGGTTCTGCGAGCGTGCGCGGCTGGACCCGCGGGAGGTCAAGCGCGGTGACGTCGCCTCCTATGTTCGGGAGCTGATGACCAGGCCGCATCGGAACGGCGTGAACGTGGTCAGCATGGATTCGGGCGCGGGCCTGTCGAACGCGACGCTGCAGCAGCGGCTGGTGCCAGTGCGGTTGTTCTACGACTTCCTGGCCGAGGAGGGGGTGCGCGATTCCAACCCCGTCGGGCGCGGCCGATACGCCGCCGGCCGGGGCGGCCAGGGCTCGGCGCGGGGCCTGGTACCGCGGCAGGAGAAGCTACCCTGGATCCCGGCCGAGTCCGAATGGCTGCGGTTCCTGCAGGCTGTGGGGGGCGAGCCGTCTCGCAATAAGCTGATGCTGGCGTTGGCCTACGATGCCGCTCTGCGCCGCGAGGAGTTGTGCGCGCTGCGCACCGATGATCTCGACCCTGCGCACAGGATGCTGCGGGTGCGCGCGGAGACCACGAAGAACCGGCGCGAGCGCGCGGTGCCGTACTCGGCGGCCACCGGGCAACTGCTGGGCGAATATCTGCGGCACCGCGCGACAATCAGCCGGGAGCGCGGCCCGCTGTTCCTGTCCGAGTCCCGGCGCAACCTGGCCGACCCGTTGACCCTGTGGACCTGGTCGAAGGTGGTGCGCCGCCTCGCGCTGGCCGCGGAGGTTCCGCGGTTTTCCACCCACACCACCCGGCATCTGTGCCTGACCGATCTGGCCCGGGCAGGCTGGGAGATCCACGCGATCGCCACGTTCGCCGGACATCGCAGCACCGAGACGACCATGCGGTACATCCATCTGTCGGGGCGGGACCTGTCCGAACGTCTGAGCTCGGCGATGGCCGAGGTCCACACGCTGCGCGTGTCCGCGTTGGCCGGGAGCACGCCGTGAGCGCGGCGCTGAGGCTGATGGCCGACGCACCCGGGCCCGGCGACCCGGCACGGTCCGGCCGCTGGTTCGATGTGTCCGAGTTCGACCGGCACAGCGCACTCACGGCCGCGGAGGCGGCCGCCCTGGCCGCTCTCGATCTCCGTGAGCTGCAGCGCAACCGGTCCACCGGCACCGGCCCGCCACGACGCACCGCCACCTGCTGGAACGCGCTCGAGCGGCTCCGCGACCCGGTAGACCAGGCGATCGGCGCGCTCCAGCACGAAGATTCCCCGAAATCGCGCCGTTTCGCCCGCCACGCCGGCGCGATCGTGCTCGGCAACTGCGGCGAGCTCGGGCGCGCCTGGTGGGGCTGGAGTGCCTGGGACTGGGCGAGGCTGATCGGCCCGGATCGCGCGGCCTTCAACACCGCACAGGCACGGCCCGCCGAATCCGGGGTACGCGCCTTCCTGATCGCCCTGGCCTACCAGCTCGGCGACTTCGCCGAGTTCCAGCACGTCGGCGCGTTCAACCGGCTCTACCTCGCCCACCTGGTCTTCGGACCGAGCGCCGTCGACGCCGCCATCTCCCAGGCCGGCGAGGTCGCCGCCGGGTGGGGATACCGCCATCAGCCACCCGGCGCGATGGCCGCGATCCTGCTGGCCAACCGCAGCCCCCTGCTTCGCGACCTGGACGACGCGGCGTTCGCCCGGCTCGGGCAGCACCCGACCCTGAGCGCCGACCGCAACCACTCTGCGCTCTACTCGCTCCAGCGTATCTGCGCGGACCTCGGCTATTGCCGACCGCCCGTGCGCGAGGGCCGCAACAACGCCCCCGGCCTGCCCGCGGTCCCCGAACCATGGGCGGGCTACATCGAACGCTGGCATCAGACCTCGACATTGACCCCGCACGCCCGCGCGGTCGTGCGAACCAACCTCGCCAAGGTCGGACGCTGGCTGGCCGAGCAGCATCCCGAGGCCGTCGAGCCCGCCGACTGGACCCGTGCCCTGTGCGCTGCCTGGATCGCGGCGGTGGACCGCATGAACATCGGCGACTTCGTCGCGCGCACCGACCACCTCAACGCGCGCTTCGGCCGGCCCATCGCTCCGCGCACCAAGGCCCACCTGCTGACATGCCTGCGAATCTTCTTCCACGACCTGCAGGAATGGGAATGGGTCCCGCGCCGCTTCGACCCCGGCCGCACCCTGGCCCTGCCGCGCAGCATCGCCGCGCTCATCGGCACCGACCCACGCGTCATCGCCGAGGACGTGTGGGCGAAACTGCTGTGGGCCGGGCTGAACCTCACCGCCGACGACCTGCCCGACCACGGCGGCTACTACCCCCTGCCGATACTCCGCGCCCTCGCGCTGACCTGGCTGTTCGCCGGTCTGCGCAGCGACGAGATCATCCGATTGCGCCGCGGCTGCATCCGCTGGCAACACCAGGGCCGCCCAATCACCGGCGAGGCACCCGAGATCACGGCCGACCAGGCCGTGTGCCTGCTGGACGTGCCGGTCAACAAGACCAACACCGCGTTCACGAAACCCGTCGACCCGATCCTCGGCCAGGCCATCGAAACCTGGCAGGCCCAACGACCCGACCAGCCCAAACGCCTCGACCCCAAGACCAACGAGTACGTCGAGATCCTCTTTAGCACCCGCGCCAACCCCGTAGCCCGCGACTACCTCAACCGGGCACTGATCCCGATCCTGTGCGCCAAGGCCGCGGTGCCCACCAACGACGTCCGCGGAAGAATCACCAGCCACCGGGCACGCTCAACGATCGCCACCCAGCTCTACAACGCCAAAGAACCGATGACGCTGTTCGAACTGCAAGCCTGGCTCGGGCACCGCAGCCCCGTCACCACCCAGCACTACGCGAAGATCACCCCGAACACGCTGACCAAGGCCTACACCGAGGCCGGATACTTCGCCCGCAACGTGCGCACCATCGAGGTGCTCATCGACCGCGACGCCGTCGCCGCCGCGGACGGCACCCCCTGGCAGCACTACGACCTGGGCCACGGCTGGTGCGCCTACGACTTCTTCGAACAGTGCCCACACCGCATGGCCTGCGCGAAATGCGACTTCTACACCCCGAAGAACTCCACCAAGGCCCAGATCCTCGAAGCCAAGAACAACCTCCAGCGCATGCTCACCGCCATCCCCCTGACCGAAGACGAGCAGGCCGCCGTCGAGGACGGCCAAGCCGCCCTCGACCGGCTCATCGACCGCCTGACCGACACACCCACCC
>NZ_JAGSXH010000221.1 GCF_018283645.1 Actinocrinis puniceicyclus
ACACCGGAGAGAGCCGATGAGCAGCACCACCCCCACCCCCGACCTGCCCGTCGTGGTCATCGGCGCCGGCCCGGTCGGCCTGGCCGCCGCCGCCCATCTGCTCGAATACGGCATCACCGCGCTGGTACTGGAGGCCGGGCCGCACGCCGACACCGCGGTGCGCGCGTGGAGCAACATGCGCCTGTTCTCCACCTGGAACGAGATCGTGGACCCGGCCGCCGAGAAACTGCTCACGCCCACCGGCTGGGTGCGCCCGGACTCCTGCGCGTATCCCACCGGCGGTGACTGGGCCGAGCAGTACCTTCAGCCGCTGGCAGACGCCCTGGGCCAGAGCGTGCGCTACGGCGCCCGGGTCACCGGCGTCGCCCGCGCCGGACGCGACCGGATCGTGGACGCCGGGCGCGAGCAGACCCCCTTCACCGTGCACCTGGTCACCCCCGACGGCGGGGAGCAGCGCGTGACCGCCCGCGCCGTGATCGACGCTTCGGGCACCTGGTCCACCCCGAGCCCGATGGGCGGCGACGGACTGCCCGCACTCGGCGAAGCCGCGCACGCCGGCCGTATCGCCTACCGGGTGCCCGACCTGCGCGACCACGTCGTGCGCGAGCGCTACGCCGGCAAGCGCACCGCGGTGGTCGGCACCGGCGCCTCCGCGTTCACCGCACTGGGCTACCTCGCCGACCTCGCGCAGGATGCGCCCGGCACGCACGCGGTGTGGATCCTGCGCCGCGCCGTCAGCGGCTCGACCTATGGCGGCGGCGAGGCAGACCAGCTGCCGGCCCGCGGCGCCCTGGGCCTGCGCGCCAAGGCCGCGGTCGAAGCCGGGCACGCCACCGCGGTGACCGGGTTCCGCACCGCCGCGGTGGAGGCCGACGGCGCGCGCCTGGCCCTGCTCGCCGAGGACGAGCGCCGCGTGGGCGACATCGACGAGGTGATCGTGCTGACCGGTTTCCGCCCCGACCTGTCCTTCCTCACCGAGATCCGCCTCGGCCTGGACGAGCGGCTTCAGGCACCGCTCGCGCTCGCGCCGCTGATCGATCCCAACCAGCACTCCTGCGGCACCGTCTACCCCCACGGCGTGAGCGAGCTCTCCCACCCGGAACAGGACGTCTACCTGGTCGGCATGAAGTCCTACGGACGCGCCCCCACCTTCCTGGCCATGACCGGATACGAGCAGGTGCGCTCCATCGCCGCCGCCCTGGCCGGCGACCGGGAAGCAGCCGAGCGCGTCGAGCTGACCCTGCCGGAAACCGGGGTGTGCGGCGGCGCAGGACTCTACGACCAGCCCGACACCGCAAACAACGGCGCCGGCTGCTGCGCCGCACCCCAGATCCTGTCCATCGGCCTGGGCGCACCCGCAACCACCGGCGGCTGCTAAACCCACGACACTGCAGGGGGCCGCGCCCGAGTCAGACCGGCCGCGGCCCCCTGTGACGTGCCAGAACAGGTATACCGGCCGAGTGGCGCGGGACGTTCGCCTCTGAGCGGTTCTCCCCGACCCGGCAAGCATCGAAGCGTGAACACTTCCACCACCGTGGAACCGAAGCGCGCCGCCCTCGCGACGCCCGCGACGGCGCAGGAACTGCTGGCCGTGGCGGCTGATCCGGTGCGCTGGCGGCTGCTCGCGGCGCTGGCCGGCGGCCCGCGCTGCGTGTGCCGGCTGCAACCGGCCGCCGCCGTCAGCGCCCCCGCGCTCTCCCACCACCTGCGCGTACTGCGCGAGGCCGGCCTGGTCACCGCACACCGGCGCGGACGCTGGATCGACTACGCGCTGGCGCCCACCGCCGCCGCCCGGCTAAGCGCGGCACTGCCCGCCGCGCCGCGCAACCACGACGCGACCGCGCAACCCGAAGCCACGAGAGGCGCAGACGACTGTGACGACCCCGCTGCGTGAGCGCACCACCCCGGCCGGCACCCCGGCTCCGGGCCCACGGCTTTCGGCCGGCGACCGGCTGCTGCCGGTGTGGATCGCCGCCGCGATGGCCGCCGGGCTGATCCTGGGCAGGCTGGTGACCGGCCTGTCCGGCTGGCTCAGTGCGGTCAAGGTCGGCCAGACCTCCCTGCCGATCGCCCTCGGCCTGCTGGCGATGATGTACCCGGTGCTGGCCAAGGTCCGCTACCACGAGGTCCGCCGCGTCACCGCGGACAAGCGGATGATGAGCGCGTCGCTGGTCCTGAACTGGGTGATCGGCCCGGCCCTGATGTTCGCCCTGGCCTGGCTGCTGCTGCCCGACCAGCCCGCCTACCGCACCGGCGTGATCCTGGTCGGGCTGGCCCGCTGCATCGCCATGGTCCTGATCTGGAACGACCTGGCGCGCGGCGACCGGGAGATGGCCGCGATCCTCGTCGCCCTCAACGCGTTCTTCCAGGTCCTGGCCTACGCCGCCCTGGCCGTGTTCTACCTGCGCCTGCTGCCCGGCTGGCTGGGCCTGGAGCAGAGCAGCCTGAACGTCTCCATCGGCGCCATCGCCGCCACCGTCGCCATCTTCCTCGGCATCCCGCTCGTCGCCGGGTACCTCACCCGCGTCGCCGGGGAACGCGCCCGCGGCCGGGACTGGTACGAGCGCACCTTCCTGCCGCGCCTGTCCCCGGTCGCGCTCTACGGGCTGCTGTTCACCGTCGTGGTGCTCTTCGCCCTGCAAGGCAAGACGATCACCGCCCGGCCCCTGGACGTCGCGCGCATCGCCCTGCCGCTGCTGGCCTACTTCACCCTCATGTGGTTCGGTGCCGCCGCTCTCGGCCGCCGCCTGCACCTGACCTACCCGCGCACCACCACCCTGGCGTTCTCCGCCGCCAGCAACGACTTCGAACTGGCCATCGCGGTCGCCATCGGCGTGTTCGGCGCCACCAGCGGACAGGCCCTGGCCGGCGTCGTCGGACCCCTGATCGAGGTCCCCGTCCTGCTCGCCCTGGTCTACGCCGCCCTGTGGGCGCGCACACACCTGCACTGGAAGGAGGAGACACAGTGAACTGCTTCGACTGCGCCGCCCTGGACACCGCCACACCCGCCGTCGCCCTGTGCGTGGACTGCGGCGCCGCACTGTGCACCCGGCACGCCCACGTCACCGCACACTGGCTCACCCGCACCGCCGTCATCAACCGCATCGTCCCGATCGACCCGCCCGCCCGCAGCATCCGCTGCACCGTATGCCAGGCCGCCCACGACGCCGCGCCGGCACCGGTCGATGCGAGCTGGCGCTGACTCATGACGCCTGCTGCGGGTGTTTCACCGGTGACCCCCGTAACCCTCGGGCCGCCCTGCTGCACGCCCGCACCCCCAAGCTAGCGCTCGAAGAGCTTCCAGTGCCCTTCGGAGATGACCTGGACGGCACCGTCCACCACCATGATGGCCGTCTCGTCATCGACCGCGTACCCCGGCACCGGCACGCGCGCGGCCCACTTCTCGGCGTCGGCCATGGTGTTCTGCGGGCACATCACGTTGTCCAGGTGCGGGAAGATCGAGAATCCGACCACGCCCAGCGCGCTGTCGCCGTCGGCGGCCGGCTTCCAGCCGACGAACTCCTGCCCGACGTGCGGGGCCATCACCATGCTGCCGGCGCTCAGTCCCACGTAGACCGTCTCGCTCAGCGACGGGAAGAGATCCGCCAGGCCGGACTCGCGCATCCAGTGGTGTAGGTACAGGACGTCGCCGCCGCACACCAGCAGGGCGTCGGTCTCGCGGACCATGGGGACCCAGTTCTCCTCGTCGATGCTGGGCAGCGCGGTCAGCTCCAGCATCCCCACGGACTTCCACCCCAGCTCGACCATGGGGGTGGGGGTCTGCCCGGCGATCTGCACGTCATGACGGCGGTCCCGGGCATGGCGTACATCGCGGTGGGGATGCACAGGGCGGTGGACTCCGCGATGGGTTTGCCCAGCATGTCGACCAGCGCGTCGCGGATGCTCTGGTTGCTGACGCCGCCGGAGGTGAGCAGGAGTTTCATCGCGCCTTCCTTGTTCATCGAGAGCCGTGATGGGCCACGGCGAGCCTTGGTGAGCGGGGGTCTTGAACGCTTCGGGCCTTTCGGCAGACGAGTCAATCACGGGACACACTGACTCGCACAAGTGTGCGAGTTGGCCTGCAGAAGATGCTTGCGAACATCCCGCTGACCGAGGACGAGAGGGCTGCGGTCGACGACAGACACGCCGCGCTTGACGCGCTACTCGGCCGGCTCGCCGACGTGCCGACACCCGCCGGCCCAACTCCGCGCCAGCTCGCGATCCCGGCCGCCGCGAAACCCTTGCCGATCGTCGGTGTGATCCACCCGCGCTGATGCTCCTGCGGCGCGGCCGACTCGTCCGCGCCGCAGGAGCCGCCCGGGCGTTAGCCTTCCCCGGTGACCGACACCTCCGCCGACGGGCCCGACGCGGCTTGGAGCGTGCTCGCCTCATCCGGCGACGTCGACCGCAAGGTGGCGCGGTTCCGATACGCCGCCCGCAACCCTCTTATCCCGATTCCCGTCATGCGCCACATGGTCACCCTCGGACGACGTCACTCAGCGCCTCGGGGTAAATGAGCCAACGACGAGGCCGCAGCTCGTACCCTGATACTGCTTGCACCCGGATCGTGCGCGGGCTTGACAGATCAGGGTCCGACGCCGCGGTTTCTCAGCCTGCCCTGGACGCCCGCAGGGCCCGGCTCTCGCGGCTCTCGCCCGACGCCGAGCTCAGCGCAGCTTCTCGGCGAGCACCGCGGCCTGGCTGTGCTCCAGGTCGCGGGTCGCGGTCAGCAGCATCAGCGGCTTCTCGCGCGCCAGTTCGCGCAGCTGCGCGAACGCCGCCGCACGCTCGGGCTCGTCCAATTCGGCGCTGTAGCGGCGGCGGAACTCCGCAAACTTGGCCGGGTCATGGGCGTACCAGGTGCGCAACTGCGTCGAGGGCGCAACCTGCTTGGCCCACTGGTCCAGGTGCGCCGACTCCTTCTTCATGCCGCGCGGCCACACCCGGTCCACCAGCACCCGCATCCCGTCCTGCGCGGGCGTCTCGTCGTACACCCGCCCTATCTTGACCTTGGGTTTCATCGGAGCCTTCGGGACTGTGTCGATAAAGGTGGGGACCAGTGGAGAGGACTGATTCCTATGACTATCGACGTTGTTGATGTGGAAGGTCCGGTTGTGGTAGAGAGCGCCGAGGCGATCACTACCATCGAGGCGGAGGCCGGGATGTCGGGAGCGGACCTGACGGACCTGCTCGATGCGCGGGCCATCGCACAGCTGGCCGAGCGGGCCAGGCA
>NZ_JAGSXH010000222.1 GCF_018283645.1 Actinocrinis puniceicyclus
AGATCATGTCTAGTCTAGTCGGGTGGGCTCGGAAAAGTGTATAAGAGCCAGCGATACGACCGGCGCCTGCAGCGTCCACGAGGCAGGCCGGATGTCCGCGGCATGTCACTGGTGCGGCGGTGGCGGTGTGACCACCGCAGTGCGGCAAGCGGCGATTAACCGCGCCGGATATCGCCTTGTGGACTCGGAGCGCGTTCGTGGCCTACCGGCAGGAGATCGGAGAGCGCTCTCCAACGGGAGTGTTCGACAGGAACCGGGCCGTGTCAAGGGATCCCGGCGGATCGGGCCGGTGCGGCGCCGGTGCGCGGCGGCTCTCGTCGTCGCCTTCGTGCTCGGATTCGGTGTCCGGCCTATTCAGAGAAGCCACAGCACGCGGGAGGGGCGGTGTGCGCCAAGCATCGGACCGGGTCCGCGAGATCCGCCGACCGCCGACCGCCGACCGCCGACCGCCGACCGCCGACCGCCGAGCGCCGACGGTCGGGGTCACGGGCCGTCAGCCGCCCGCGCGGTGGACGGCGCGGTGGAACGGTAGTCCGGGGTGGCAGCCGGGAGAGCGCTCTCCCGTTCGACTGCTGTCACCCGCCGACAGCGCCCCGGCCTGCGAGCGCGCGAACGCGGCCCACGTGCCGGTGCCGCCTTCAGTACCCGTACGCTCGCGGCCGCTGGTGACGGCCCATCACAACAGCGCGGTGAGCACGTCGGCGGGGTCCTGGCCGGGAGGACCGGCCGGCCACCAGGCGCCGTCTCGCCGGCAGTAGGGGTGCCAGCGGCCGTCGCGGCCGTAGCGCAACTGCACGCCGAGATCGGCGAAGGTCCACCGGTTGCGCCACACCTTCGGCGCGGGAGCGGCGCCCTCGTCCCAGCCGGATTCGAGCAGCGCACGCGCGCGGGCCAGGTCGCCCGCCGCGGGCGACCACGACACTTCCAGCACCTCGAACCCCGGCTCGCCGCCGTATCGCCATGCTTTGATACTGCGCGCCAGTTGCGTGGGCTCGACGCCCAGGGCCGTGACGAACCGGGCGAAGACGTGGATGTCGCGGTGCTCGCCGGCCAGCAGCCGGACCGCGTCACGGTACAGGTCGAGATCGGGTAGGAGCCACCTGGGCCCGGGGCCGTGCGCGACCTGGCTCCCGCCCGCGTCAGCGTCCGCGTTCCCGCTCTCGCTCTCGCTCTCGCTCTCGCGCGTGTCAGCCGCCAGATAGTCGTCGAGCAGCGCCTTGGCCCGCGCCGACGCGTCGGCGGCGAGCAGTTCCAGCGCCGGCGGGTCGAAACCCGCGACCGGCGAGGTCGCGTCGATGACGGCCGGGGCGCCGGGCCGATCCACCGCACCGACCAAGGGTGGCGGGCCGGCGGGCGGCTGCCGCTGCTCGAAGGCGGCGCGGGCCGGGGTCCCGGCCGCGGCCGGCTGCCGCCGCTGCGGCGCCTCGCCGGCCCGTGTATCAGCCTGGTTCTTCGCGGCCGCGGCGGACTGGGCGGCCTCCACCGCGGCGCGCGCGGCGTTGCGCCGGCGCAGCTCGCTCATGATCGTGGCCTCGTCGCGGCCGCGCATCAGCAGCAGCACGAACGGGTCCTGGTCGAGGATGCGGGCGATCTGGTAGCACAGCGCGGCGGCGTGCTTGCACGGGTAGCCCCAGTCAGGGCACGAACAGGACGGTTCGAGTTCGTCGTCAGCGGGCAGCAGCGGCGCCCCGGCCCTGGCCGCGTCCGCGGCGAGTTCCTGCGGCAGGTCGCGGTCCAACAGGGCCGCGATGTGCTGGGCCCTGGCCGCGGCGGCGTCGAGCACGCGGTCCCACTCGTCGTCGTCCAGCCGCCGGATCCGCACGGAGGCGCTGTACGGTCGCGGCTGGCTGCCGTGGACCTTCGCCTTGATCAGTCCGGCCGTGACCGTGATCTCGCCGACCGCGCCGCGCCGCGCGTAGGTGCGTCCCCGCGACAGCCTCCCGGCGTCCATCGAGGTCTCCTCGAGCGCGGCCACCCAGGCTTGGCCCCACCAGGTCGAGGCGAAGGGGCCGCGGCCGCCCGGGGTCGGCGCCGCCGGCGGGAAGACCCGGGTCCGCTCGTCCTGCGCGCGCTTCGCGGCGAATTCCGCAGGGCTCCTCCTCACCCGCGCCATCAGCGTTCTGCTTTCCGGAGGGCGACCAGCTCGGCCAGCTGCGCGTTCGACAGTTCGGTGAACGCCGCCTCGCCGGAGGCGAGCACGCTGTCGGCCAGATCCCGTTTCACCGCCAGGGTCGCGGCGATGCGGTCCTCCACCGTGCCTTCGGTTATCAGGCGGTGCACCTGCACCGGCTGGGTCTGGCCGATCCGGTACGCGCGATCGGTCGCCTGTTCCTCGACCGCAGGGTTCCACCACCTGTCGTAGTGCACCACGTGCCCGGCGCGGGTCAGGTTCAGCCCGACGCCAGCCGCCTTGAGCGAGAGCAGGAACACCGGCACCCGGCCGGCCTGGAACGCGTCGACCAGTTCCTGGCGGCGGCGCACCGGGATCTGCCCGTGCAGGAACGCGCAACCGATCCCGCGCCGCTCCAGATGCCGTTGCAGCAGCCGGCCCATCTCGACGTACTGCGTGAATACCAGGGTGCTGCCGCCTTCGGCCAGGATGGTGTCGAGCAGTTCGTCGAGCAGGTCCAGCTTCCCCGAGCGCCCGGCGCCCGTCGCGCCCTTCCTGTCCGGGTCCTGCCCGGTCTCCTTCAGGTACAGCGCGGGATGGTTGCAGATCTGTTTGAGTGCTGTCAGGAGTTTGAGAACCAGGCCGCGCCGGGCGATGCCCTGTGCGCCCTCGATGGCCGCCATCGTCTCCCGGACGAACGCCTCGTACAACGCGGCCTGCTCGCGGCTGAGCGCGACCGGGTGGTCGGTCTGCGTCTTCGGCGGCAGTTCCGGTGCGATACCGGGATCCGACTTGCGGCGACGCAGCACGAACGGTCCGATCAGCCGGGAGAGCCGGTCGGCCGCGTCCCGGTCCTGGCCGCCCTCGATGGTCCTGGCGTAGCGGTTGCGGAAGCCGCGAAGCGTGCCGAGCAGTCCCGGCGTGGTCCAGTCCAGCAGGGCCCAGAGCTCGGAGAGGTTGTTCTCCACGGGGGTTCCGGTCAGCGCGACCCTGGCACGCGGCGTGATCAGCCGTAGTGCGCGGGCGGTGTCCGTGTGCGGATTCTTGGCGTGCTGCGCCTCGTCCGCGGCCAGCAGCCCCCAGTCGGTCGCGGCGAGCATCTGCGCGTCCTGACGCAGCGTGCCGTAGGTGGTCAGTACGAACTCCCCGGCGGCGACCGCGTCGAGGTGGCGGCCCGGCCCGTGGTAGCGACGCACCGGCGTGCCGGGAGCGAAGCGCTCGATCTCGCGCTCCCAGTTGCCCAGCAGCGAGGTCGGGCACACCACCAGCGTCGGGTGCGCGGTCTCGGCGGCGCGCTGGCGGTGCAGGTGCAGCGCGATCAGGGTGATCGTCTTGCCCAGGCCCATGTCGTCGGCCAGACAGCAGCCCAGGCCCAGCGACGTCATCCGGTCCAGCCAGCGCAGGCCCTCAAGCTGATAGCCGCGCAGTGTCGCCTTGAGCGCCGCGGGCGCGCCGATCTGCCGGTGCCCGTCCGTTTCCGGTTCCAGCAGCCGCGCGCGCAACTCGGCGATCCAGCCGCTCGCCGCGACCGGCACGGGCTCGCCGTCGATCTCTGCGACACCGGTGAGCGCCGCGCCCAGGGCGTCGATCGCGCTGAGCGGGTCGAGCTCGCGCCGCCGGGCCTTGCGGACCAGCTCGGCGTCGACCAGGACCCACCGGTCGCGCAGCCGTACCAGGGGCCTGGTCGCCTCGGCCAGCAGCTCCATCTCCTGCTCGGTCAGGACTCGCTCGCCGAGCGCCAGCTGCCAGCGGAAGTCCACCAGCGCGTCCATGCGGAACAGGGAACGCAGATCGGAACGGGGACGCTGCGGTGCGGACACGACCGCCTGGGCGGTCAGGCCCCGGGCCAGGTCTTTGGGCAGGTGAACGTCGACGCCCGCCGCCGACAGCCGCGCGGTCGCGTCGCCGATCAGGTCGTAGACCTCGTCGTCGGTCAGCTCGATCGCGTCGGGGACCGCGCCGGCCAGCAGGCGGGTGAGCGGCGGCCACGCCCTGGCGGCGCGCCGGAGGGTGAGCAGGGCGTCGACCTGCGCGCGGGCGCCGAAGCGTTCGTCGTGGGAGCTTCGCCACACGTCCGCGGCATCGGCCACGAGCGTCGGGTCGGCGAGGCTGTGCAGTTGTGTCACCGCGCGGAAAGCCTCATCGTCGAGCTCGATCCGAAGAGAGACACGGACCCCGCTGTCCAGGCCCGTCGCCACCTCGGCCGCCCAGCCGCGCAGTGCCTCGGCGCGCTGCGGCGCAGTCGCCGCGAACAGCGGTCCGCCGGCGGCGAGCGGCGCGGACACGGTGCGCGGCATCGTGTCCGCCACCGCGTCCAGGAAGCTGCGCAGCAGCGGTTCGGCGTCCGGCAGGGTGAGCGGGGTCACCTCCGGCACGGCCAGGGCCCGGGCCGTCGGCGGCATCGCGCGGGCCAGCGCGCGCAGCCGCTCGGTGTCGTCGCGGTCCAGCGGTCCGGCACGCCACGCGTCGAAGCCCTCCGGCGACACGCCGGGCAACAGCCGCCCGCGTGCGATCAGGTGAAGCGCGAACAGCGAAGCGGCGCCCCAGAACGCCGCCGCGGGGTCGGCGTTCAGGCCGCGCGCGGCGCGAGCCAGCACGGGCACCGCCGCGGCGAGCGGAAGTTCGGCCGCGGGGAGCGCTCTGCGCCGCACACCTGTGGCGGCCTGCGGCGTGACGAGCGTCAGCGATCGCCCTGCGGTCAGCTCGGGCGGAAGGCCCGATCCGTAGAATGCCACGCGCCCGGTCCGGGCCGGATCACCCGGCAGGAACACCGCGGGGTACCTCACCAGCTCAGCCCCCTGCCGGGCGGAGAGGGCGGGGGTGCGGG
>NZ_JAGSXH010000223.1 GCF_018283645.1 Actinocrinis puniceicyclus
AGTACGAGGACCAGATCCTGCCCACCGGCGGCTTCACCGGCACCCCGGAAGAAGCGCTGGATTGCGCCTGCGAGCTCTACCTCGATGCTCCCGACTTCTGACAGATTTCAAGCACCCCCGAAGGACTACCGGGCGCGACCACTAAGTGATCAAACCCACAATGCGGGCCACCAGATCGCAACGGCCCTGTCGCCGCGCCCGCCAGCGTGCAAGGCTTGATTGGTGACGCCACAACCACAGCACTCGCGCGAGCCTCGAGCCGAGACGCCGGGCCTGTCCCCGACGGACATCCTGCACCTGCTCGAACTCAACATCCGCGACTGCGCCGTCTTCATGCTCGACCCGACCGGCCACGTCATCGGCTGGAACGCCGGCGCCGAGCGGATCAAGGGCTATAGCGAGCAGGAGATCCGCGGCCGGCACTTCTCCGTCTTCTACCCGCCGCAGGACGTCGCGTTCGGCAAACCTGAGCGCGAACTCCAGATCGCCGCCGCTCAGGGCCGGGTCGAGGACGAGGGCTGGCGGATGCGCAAGGACGGCACCCGCTTCTGGGCCAACGTGGTGATCACCGCCCTCTACGACGAATCCGGGACGCTGCGCGGCTTCGGCAAAGTCACCCGGGACCTGACCGAGCGGCGCGAGAGCGAGCAGGCCCTGCGCGAGAGCGAGGAACGCTTCCGGCTGCTCGTGCAGGACGTCTCGGACTACGCGATCTTCATGCTCGACCCCACCGGCCACGTGGCGAGCTGGAACGCCGGCGCCGAGCGGATCAAGGGCTACAGCGAGCAGGAGATCCACGGCCGGCACTTCTCCGTCTTCTACCCGCCCGAGGACATCGCGGCGGGCCGGCCGGAACGCAACCTGGAGACCGCCCTGCTCGAAGGCCGGGTCGAGGACGAGGGCTGGCGGATGCGCAAGGACGGCACCCGCTTCTGGGCCAACGTGGTGATCACCGCCCTCTACGACGAGCGCCGGCGGCTGCGCGGGTTCGGCAAGGTCACCCGGGACCTGACCGAATGGCGCGAGACCGAGCGGGACCTGCGCGAGCGGCGCAGGCTGCTGAGCCACCTGGTCCAGGCGCAGGAGGCCGAGCGCCACCGCATCGCCTCCGACGTCGCCGCCGGCACGATCGAGCCGCTGACCCGGCTCGCGGCCGGCCACCAGCGGCTGGCGCAGCAAGCCGACGGACCCGAAGCCGCGCGGCTGCACGAACTGGGCGCCATCGCCGACGAGGCGCTCGGGCAGGCGCGCGCGCTGGTCGGCCGGCTGCGCCCGCCAGGTATCGATCGGCGCGGGCTGCGCGAAGCCCTGGGTGAATACCTGGCCGAGACCGCGGGCGAGTGGGGCCTCAAATACACCTTCGACTACCGGCTCGACTTCGAGCCGCCGGCCGCGTCCTCGGTGACCGTCTTCCGCATCTGCCAAGAGGCGCTGACCAACGTGCACAAGCACGCGCGCGCCGGCGCCGTCACGGTCAGCCTCGCCTCGGCGGGCAGCGGCGTGCTCGGGCGCGTCAGCGACGACGGGATCGGCATCGAGGAGCCGCGGGATCTGCGGCCGAGCGCCGGCCGCTTCGGTGTGCTCGAGATGCGGGAGCGGGCCGAGACCGTCGGCGGCTGGTGGACGATGGGTCGTCAGAGCGAGGGCGGAACCCTCGTGCAGTTCTGGATTCCGGCCGGCGCGCCCCCGTCGCCCCAGGACGACCCGGCGGCACCCTAGGGCGTAGCAGGCTTCTGTCATGGTGCCCGGCCGCGGGCTTGGTCAAGGTTTGCCCACGGCCGGTACGAACCCGCCCGCGTTGCGGCTAGTGTGTCCGCATGCGGCTGAGCGGAGTCGGATACCGCTACGGATGGCGTGCACCCTGGGTGCTGACCAGGGTGGATCTCGACCTGCGACCAGGCGGACTGGTGCGCGTCGGCGGATACAACGGATGCGGCAAGTCGACGCTGCTGCGGATCATCGCGGGCGCGCACCGGCCGGGCCGCGGCACGGTCACCGGACGGCCCGGCGGCGTCGCCTACGTGCCGGGACAGCTGCCGCCGCTGCCGTTCAAGGCGCAGGACTATCTGCGGCACTGCGGCCGCCTCCACGGGCTTTCCGCCGCGGAGAGCGACGAGCGGATGCTCGACTGGCTCGAGCGTTTCGAGGCGCTGGGTTACCGCAAGCACCGCATCGGCGACCTGTCGCGGGGCACCGCGCAGAAGGTTGCGATCATTCAGGCGCTGATCGCGCAGCCGCAGCTGCTGATCCTGGACGAGGCGTGGACCAGCCTCGACTCGCTCGGACAGCAGACCCTTGACGAGGCGGTCCGGGATTCGGTGCAGCGCGGCGGCCGCGTGGTGTTCGCCGACCACGACCCGCAGCGGCTGGCCGAGGATGCGACGCTTTATCTGCTGCGCGACGGGACGCTGCACGAGGCCCGCGCTGGCGACTTCGAACTTCCGCTGGTCCTCATCGACCTGGAGGACGCCCCCGATCCCTGGCCGGGGCCGGGCCGCGGGCGGCTGCTGGCCGACGATCTGCTGCGCATCGAGGTCGAGCCGGACGGCTCGGACCGGCTGCTGCGCGAGATCCTTTCTGCGCATCCTGATATACATGTCGCCTCCGTGCGGACGGTGGACGGGAGAGCGGCCGCGCCGGCCGTAAAGCAGGAGGCTGAAGGCACGCGGCCGGCGCAGCGGGGCACCGGGACCGCCTCGCCGCCCGCGCCCGACACCGTTCGGGCCGCGGTGCCGAAGCAGGCGAGGAGGCAGCCTTGAACACCCAGGACGCGGCGGTCGCCCGCTACTACGCGGTACTGCTCGCACGCTCGCAGCGCTGGCTCGCGCCCGTGCTGTTCTACGCGGTCGCGCTGGCGATCGACACCGCCTCCGGAGATTCCGCGGCTGACGCCTTCGCCTACACCGCCGCCTTCCTGCTGCCGGTCAGCGCGTGGCTCACCCGCGCGATGCTGACCGCCGAGCCTGCCGAGGCGGCCTCGATCACGGCGACGGTGGCCGGTCCCGTGCGGGCCCGGCTGGCCGCGTTGACCGCGGCGACCGGGTACGGCCTGCTGTGCGCCGCGGTCGGCGCGCTGGTCTCGGCCGTCGCCGGACCGCTGCACGGCGGCGCCACCACCCTGCTGACGGGGGTGAGCACCGAACTGATCTGCGTGCTTCTCGGCACGGCGGCCGGCGCGCTGGCCGCCCCGCCGCTCGTTCCGGCCGCGGGCTGGGGCGTGTTGCTCGCCGGACTGCTCGCCCTCGGGCTGCTGGTCGCGCGCTTCTCCCCCGCAGCGATGGGAATCCGCGCGCTGACCCTTGTGGCGAACGGAAGCGCTCCGCATTACCCGCTCGCGGCGCTGCCCGCCGCGCTGGTCGTGGTCGCCGCGGCGTGGGCCGCCTCCACGGCCGCGGCCGTGCGGCACTGACGCCGCCCGGAACTGACGCCGGGCGAGCCGGCCCCCGGCACGTCCCGCGCAAACCCGCAAACCCCGCTGCGGGCCGGAGATACCGCTGTGGCCTGCCAGAACACCGACCGGAACGCCCTTGGCCTCGATGGAAAAACTCACCTCTGTACGTAGAGCTATGACGGCGTTACTCTCAGAGATGGCGGCGTCCAAGTTCCGCACGGGGTAGGGAGACCCCACGGTGGCAGCGGTCGGCACCTATCGCCCAAGCCACCAGGGCGCGCCGTCTTCTGAATGGGGGAAGCAAATCATGGCACGAACGATTTCTCATTACGGCTGGGTACCCGACCTTCCGGACGCGCGCGACCTCATCTTCGCCGCACCGCGCCTCAGCCTGGTCAACCCCCCGCCGCGGGTCGACCTGCGGGCGCAGCTGCCCGCCGTCTACGACCAGGGCAAGATCGGCAGCTGCACCGCCAACTCGATCGCCGGAGCGGTCGAATTCGAACTGCTGCGCCAGCAGCTGTCCGACTTCGTCCCGTCGCGGCTGTTCATCTATTACAACGAGCGCGCGATGGAAGGGCACGTCGACTACGACTCGGGGGCGCAGATCCGCGACGGCATCAAGTCGATCGCGTCGCTCGGCGTCTGCCCGGAGACCGAGTGGCCGTACGACGACACGCCGCCGCTGACCGACGGCGGTCCGTGGCCCGCCCAGGCGCGGGCCGGGCAGCGACCCCCGAAGGGCTGCTACCAGGACGCGCTGAACACCAAGGCGGTCTCGTACCATCGGGTCCTGCCGAGCCTCGACCAGCTCAAGGGCTGCCTGGCCACCGGGTTCCCGTTCGTCTTCGGCTTCACCGTGTACGAGAGCTTCGAATCCCAGGAGGTCGCGCAAAGCGGCGACGTGCCGATGCCCGCCCTCGGCGAGCGCGCCCTCGGCGGACACGCCGTGCTCGCGGCCGGGTACGACGACGCCACCGAGCGCTTCCTCGTGCGCAATTCGTGGGGTCCGTCGTGGGGGCAGGGCGGCTACTTCACGATGCCGTACGCGTACCTGACCGAACACGGGCTGGCCTCGGACTTCTGGACTGTGCGCATGCTTTCCTGATCCGCCCTCGGCGCTACGCCGCGCCGACCCGCCGACGTCCGCCGACGGCCTCATGCCAGGCCGCCGGCGGACGCACGCGCATGACAATGCAGATGTTCCGACTCGGCCTTGATGCTCGGCCTTGATGCTTCCGGCCTTCGTTCTGCGCGATTCCACCTGTTGACAGCGCCTCCATGGTGCTGTCATGGTGCCTTGCCACTGACGGACGCTCAGTCCTGAGCATCCGACAGTGCAGGAGAGCGCTCTCCTGCGCTCGATGATGGTCGCACCCGGCGCCCTGTCAACCACCTCACTCCGGCCCGCGGCGGTCGCGCGGGCCGATCCGGCGCACGCCGCTGTTCCGGAACTGCCCGAGACCCTTGACACGCCGGAAACATGGGCGCGACCATCACATGTTGGAGAGCGCTCTCCAAACCAGTACGACACCTTACCC
>NZ_JAGSXH010000224.1 GCF_018283645.1 Actinocrinis puniceicyclus
GTGGCGGTGCAGGCGGGCGAGGGCGAGGTCGCCGCCGCGCTGGGTGATATGGGTGGGCGGTTGGAGATCGCGGCGGTCAACGCTCCGGGTTCGGTGGTGGTGTCGGGTGAGTTGGCGGCGTTGGAGGGGTGGTTGCCGCGGGTGGCTGGATTTAAGACCAGCCGGTTGAAGGTGAGTCATGCGTTTCATTCGTCGTTGATGGAGCCGATGCTCGGGGAGTTTCGTGCGGTGGCGCGGGGGTTGAGGTTCCTGGAGCCGCGTGTTCCGGTGGTGTCGAATCTGGATGGCCGGGTGGTTAGTGGTGAGTTGGCGGATCCGGAGTATTGGGTGCGGCATGTGCGTGGTGCGGTGCGGTTCGCCGATGGTGTGCGCACGTTGCGTTCTGAGGGTGTCTCGCGGTTCCTGGAGTTGGGTCCGGATGGTGTGCTGACCGGGTTGGCGCGGCAGTGTGTGGATGAGGATGCTGCGGTGTTCGCGGCGGCGTTGCGTGCGAAGAGGGATGAGGGGGAGGCGTTCGCGGGGTTCTTGGCGCAGGCGCATGTGGCCGGGGTTGAGGTGGACTGGCCGGCGTTCTATGCGGGTACGGGTGCGCGGCGGGTGGATCTGCCTACGTACGCGTTCCAGCGGGAGCGGTTCTGGCTTGCGTCGGGTGGTATCGGAGATCCGGCGGGCGGTGGCGCGGCTGCGGGTGAGTTGGGCCACGCGGTCCTGACGTCGGCTGTGCAGGTCGGCGACCGAGACGAGTGGCTGCTGACCGGGCGGCTTTCCACCGAGACCCAGCCGTGGGTCGCCGAGCACGTGCTGCTGGGCAACATGGTCGTCCCGGGCACCGCGCACAACGAGCTGGCGCTGGCCGCTGGCCGGCTGGCCGGCTGCCCGGTGGTCGAGGAACTGGTCATCGAGTTCCCGCTGCTGATGCACGAGGGCGTCGCGGTCGGGTTGCAGGTGACCGTCGGCGAGCCCGACGAGGACGGCAGGCGTTCGGTCGCGATCTATTCGCGGCCCGAAGCCGGTGACGGCGAGGGCGCCCGCGAGGCGACCTGCCACGCGCGCGGAACCCTGGCGCCCGGTGAGCCCCTGCCGATGCCGAACTGGCCCACGCAATGGCCCCCTGCGGGCAGCGAACCGTTACCGGTGGACGACATCTACGCCAGCCTCAGCGGTATCGGCTACGACTACGGCCCGATCTTCACCGGCATCCGGGCCGCGTGGCGCGACGGCGACGAGGTCTACGCCGAGGTGGTGCTGCCCGACGAATACGCCGACGGCGCCAAGGGCTACGGCATCCACCCCGCGCTGTTCGACTCCGCGCTCCAAAGCGGCGCGGCACTTCTGCTCGGCGGCGGCGCCGGCCAGCGCAAGATGCCGTTCAGCTGGTCGGGTGTGCGTATCGGGCAGCAGGGCGCGGCCCGGCTGCGGGTTCGTGCGATGGCGACCGGAGACTCGACGCTGCGACTGGACGCGGTGGACGAGTCCGGTGCCGAGGTCGTCTCGGTGCGGTCGCTGGTCGCCCGCCCGGTCGACCAGGCACAGCTGGAAGGCGCGCAGCGCGGACGGCAGAACGCGCTGTTCCAGGTGGACTGGGCGGCGCTCGACACCGGCAGCGGCACCAGCACCAGCACCAGCACCAGCACCAGCAGTGGCTCGGCGACGGTCGCCGTGCTCGGCGGCACCGAGTATGCCGACTTGGGCGCGCTCGAACGGGCCATCGCCGAAGGAACGACGGCACCGGACGTCGTGGTAGCCGCCGTCGAGGGCGGCGCGGCCGGTTCCCCGTACGCCGCAACGGAAACGACGCTGGCACTGCTTCAGCGGTGGCTGGCCGGCGAGTGGCTGCCGAACGCGAAGCTGGCCGTGGTGACCCGTAACGCTGTCGCCGTCGGCGATCAGGCGCCGGACCTGGCGCTCGCCCCGGTGTGGGGTCTGGTGCGCAGCGCCCAGTCCGAGCACCCGGGCCGGTTCCTGCTGGTGGACACCGATTCGGCCGCCGAGGCCCTGGATTGGGCTGCGCTGGCCGGCCTGGACGAGCCGCAGCTCGCGGTGCGCGGCGGCAGGCTGCTCGCGCCGCGGCTGGCCCGCGCCGACAGCCCGGCAGCGGCCGGCCTGCCCGCGCTCGACCCGGACGGCACGGTGCTGATCACCGGTGGCACCGGCGGGCTCGGGGCGTTGTTCGCCAAGCATCTGGCGGCTCATCACGGTGTGCGGCATCTGTTGCTGGTCAGTAGGCGCGGTGCGGCAGCGGCCGGGGTCGGCGAACTGGTCGCGCGGCTGGAAGTCCTTGGCGCGCAGGCGACCGTGGTGGCGTGTGACGTCTCCGATCGTGGTCAGGTCGCTGAGTTGCTCGGTGCGCTGGAGCGCCCGCTGACGGGCGTGGTGCATGCGGCCGGTGTTCTCGACGATGGTGTGCTGGAAACACTGACGCCCGAGCGGCTGGCCAGGGTGATGCGGCCGAAGGTGGACGCAGCGCTTAACCTGCACGAGCTGACCGAAGGCCGCGAGCTGGCCGCGTTTGTGTTGTTCTCCTCGGTGGCGGCGTTGATGGGCAGTCCGGGTCAGGGCAACTATGCGGCGGCGAATGCGTTCCTTGATGCGTTGGCGGCTGCGCGGCGCGCCGAGGGCCTGCCGGCCAGTTCGCTGGCATGGGGCCTGTGGGCCGACGCCGGTATGGGCGCCGCGCTGGAGGAAGCTGAGTTCGCCCGCCTTGAGCGGATGGGCGTGGGCGCGCTGTCGGCCGAACTTGGCTTCGAGCTGTTCGACCGCGCGTTGGGCCTCGCCGACGCGCTGCTGGTGCCGGTGCGGCTGGACTTGGCTGTCCTGCGCAATCAGGCGCGCGACGGCATGTTGCCCGCGCTGTTGCGTGGGCTGGTGCGGATGCCGGCGAAGCGGTCCGGCGGTGCCGGTTCACTGGCCGATCGGCTCGCCGGTGTGCCGCAGGCGGATTGGGAGCGGGTCGCGCTGGAGTTGGTGCGCGGTCAGGTCGCGGCGGTGCTGGGGCATGCGTCGCCGGACGCGGTTGGCGCTGATCGGGCGTTCAAGGAGTTGGGCTTCGACTCGCTGAGCGCGGTCGAGTTGCGTAACCGGTTGACGCAGGCCAGTGGTGTGCGGCTGCCTTCGACGCTGGTGTTCGACCATCCGACGTCTGCGGCTGTGGCCCGGTTGCTGGTGGCGCAGGTGGGCGGGGTGGACCAGGCCGCTGCGGCCAAGCCCAAGCGTGTCAAGGTGAAGTCGGATGAACCGCTGGCGATCGTGGGTATGGCGTGTCGTTATCCCGGTGGCGTCGCGTCGCCTGCGGATCTTTGGCGGCTGGTGGCCGAGGGCCGCGACGCGATCGGCCCGCTGCCGGGCGACCGCGGCTGGGACCTGGAGCGGCTCTACGATCCCGACGCGGAACTGCCGGGCACCATCTACACCAAGGGCGGCGGTTTCGTCGAGGGCGTCGGCGATTTCGACGCGGGGTTCTTCGGGATCAGTCCGCGCGAGGCGCTGGCTGCCGATCCGCAGCAGCGCCTGCTGCTGGAGGGCGCGTGGGAGGCGTTGGAGCACGCCGGCATCGACCCGGTCTCGTTGCGCGGCAGCGACACCGGGGTGTTCACCGGTGTGGTGACGTCCGACTACGGCGACTCGGCTCCGCCGGAGCTGGAGGGTTTCCGGCTGACCGGTGGCACGGCCAGTGTCGTCTCCGGCCGGGTGGCGTACACGCTGGGGTTGGAGGGCCCGGCGGTGTCGGTGGACACGGCGTGTTCGTCGTCGTTGGTGGCGTTGCATCTCGCGTCGCAGTCGTTGCGGTCGGGTGAGTGTTCGCTGGCGCTGGTCGGCGGCGTGACGGTGCTGTCCGGACCATTCCTCTTGCAGGAGTTCAGCCGCCAGCGTGGCTTGGCGCCGGATGGCCGGTGTAAGTCGTATGCGGCGGGTGCGGACGGTACGGGTTTCTCCGATGGTCTGGGTCTGTTGGTGTTGGAGCGGTTGTCGGATGCGCGGCGCAATGGGCACCGGGTGCTTGCGGTGGTGCGTGGTAGTGCGGTGAATCAGGATGGTGCGAGTAATGGTCTGACTGCGCCGAATGGTCCGTCGCAGGAGCGGGTGATCCGGCAGGCGTTGGCGAACGCGGGTCTTTCGCCTTCTGATGTGGATGCGGTGGAGGGGCACGGTACGGGTACGAGGCTTGGTGACCCGATTGAGGCGCAGGCGTTGTTGGCGACGTATGGCCAGGACCGGACCACCGGTCCGTTGCGGTTGGGGTCGATCAAGTCGAATATCGGGCATTCGTCGGCTGCGGCGGGTGTGGCCGGTGTGATCAAGATGGTGCAGGCGTTGCGGCACGACCTGCTGCCGCGCACGTTGCACGTGGACGCGCCCTCGCCGTACATCGACTGGTCGGCGGGTGAGGTCAGGTTGCTGACGGAGGCTGAGCCGTGGCCTGCTAACGGTAGGCCGCGGCGGGCCGGTGTCTCCTCGTTCGGTGTCAGTGGCACGAATGCGCACGTCCTCATCGAGGAGGCTCCTGCTGACGCTGTCGTGCCGGTCGCCGAGTTGGTCGAGCCGGTACGCCCGGTGGCGTTGCCGTCGGTGCTCTCGGCGAAGTCGGATGTGGCGTTGCGGGGGCAGGCTGGGCGGTTGCGGGCGCATTTGCTGGCTGGTTCGGATCTGGATGTCTTCGATGTCGGTTATTCGTTGGCGACGTCGCGTGCGGGGTTTGATCAGCGGGCTGCGGTGGTGGCTGGTGATCGTGATGGTTTGTTGTCGGGTTTGGCTGCGCTTGAGCGTGGTGAGCCGGCTTCGGGTGTGGTGGCTGGTTCGGTGGTTGCTGGTAAGACGGCGTTTTTGTTTTCGGGTCAGGGTGCGCAGCGGGCTGGGATGGGTGTGGGGTTGGCGGGGTTGTTTCCGGT
>NZ_JAGSXH010000225.1 GCF_018283645.1 Actinocrinis puniceicyclus
ATTCCCGCAGGCGTCGGCGGCCTCCAGGATGACGTGCGCGTTGGTGCCGCTGATCGCGAAGGAGGAGACGGCCGCGCGGCGCGGGTGCCCCGTCTCCGGCCAGGGCACTGATTCGGTCAGCAGCGAGACCGCGCCGCTGGACCAGTCCACGTGAGGCGTGGCGGCGGTCGCGTGCAGGGTGCGCGGCAGGAGGCCGTGCCGCATGGCCATGACCATCTTCAGCACGCCGGCGACACCGGACGCGGCCTGGGTGTGCCCGATGTTCGACTTCACCGAGCCGAGCCGCAGCGGCGAGCGCGGCGGCCGCCGCCGGCCGTACGTCGCCAGCAGCGCCTGCGCTTCGATCGGGTCGCCGAGCGGGGTGCCGGTGCCGTGTGCCTCTACGACGTCGATGTCCGCGCTCGTCAGCGCCGCCGCCTTGAGTGCCTGCCGGATCACCCGCTCCTGTGAGGGTCCGTTCGGCGCGGTGAGGCCGTTGCTCGCGCCGTCCTGGTTGACCGCGGAGCCGCGCACGATGGCGAGCACGCTGTGGCCGTTGCGCCGGGCGTCGGAAAGCCGCTCCAGCAGCACCATTCCCGCGCCCTCGCCCCACGCGGTCCCGTCGGCGTCCGCGGAGAACGCCTTGCAGCGCCCGTCCGGGGCCAACCCGCGCTGGCGGCTGAACTCGACGAACATCGTCGGCGTGGCCATCACGGTCACCCCGCCGCTCAACGCCAGGTCGCACTCGCGGTTGCGCAGCGCCTGGCACGCCAGGTGGATCGCGACGAGCGAGGACGAGCACGCGGTGTCGACCGTGATCGCGGGGCCTTCGAACCCGAAGGTGTAGGAGACGCGGCCGGACGCCACGCTGGGCGTGTTCCCGGTCGCCAGGTAGCCTTCCAGTTCGTCCGGAGCGTCGTCGCGCAGCCGCGCCGAGTAGCCCTGCGCGACGACGCCCGCGAACACGCCGGTCTGGCTTGCGCGCAGCGACGCCGGGTCGATCCCGGCCTGCTCGATCGCCTCCCAGCTGGTTTCCAGCAGCAGCCGCTGCTGTGGATCCATGGCCAGCGCCTCGCGCGGGTTGATGCCGAAGAACCCCGGATCGAACCCTGAGGCGTCGATGAAGCCGCCGTGGCGCACGTACGAGGTTCCGGGCCGCTGCGGGTCCGGGTCGTAGAGCGCGGCCAGATTCCAGCCGCGGTCCGCGGGCAGCTCGCCGATGGCGTCGCGTTCGGTGGCGACCAACTGCCAGAGGTCCTCAGGGCTCTGCACGCCGCCGGGGAAACGGCAGGCCATGCCGACGATCGCGATCGGGTCGTCATCGAGCCCTGCGGTCGCGGGCAGGAGGCGGTCGTCGGCAGGGTGCTGCGGCTCGGTCGAGCCGCCGCCGAGGCCCTGCGAGATCAGGTGGCGGGCGAGCGCGAGAGGGGTCGGATAGTCGAATGTCAGCGTGGGACTCAGCCGCAGCCCGGTAGCGGTGCCGAGGCGGTTGCGCAGTTCCACGGCGGTCAGGGAGTCGAAGCCGAGGTCTTTGAACGGGCGTTCGGCGTCCACGGCGCCGGTATCCGCGTGCCCGAGGACCGCGGTGGCGTTCTCCAGGATGAGCTGGAGCAGCGCCTGCTCGCGGGCTTCCGGCGAGAGCCCGCTCAGGCGCCGGG
Source organism: Actinocrinis puniceicyclus (assembly GCF_018283645.1). GTDB lineage: Bacteria > Actinomycetota > Actinomycetes > Streptomycetales > Catenulisporaceae > Actinocrinis > Actinocrinis puniceicyclus. The sequence continues at coordinate 1,638 of NZ_JAGSXH010000225.1, forward strand.
CCAGCGAGGACGCGCCGGGGTTCGCCGCCGTCGCGGCGGTGCGGACGGGCGCGCGTACCAGTGCTCGTAGCAGCGCCGGTATCGACCCCGCCGCCTTGAACGCGCTCAGGTCGAGCAGCGCCGGAACCGTCGCCGCGCGGCCACCGGCGACGGCCGCGTCGAACAGCGCCATGCCCTGAGCCGGGGGAAGCGGGCGCATTCCGCCGCGCCGCATCCGGGCCAGGTCCGCTTCGCCGAGTTTCGCGGTCATGCCGGCCGCGGGCTGCCAGGATCCCCAGGCCAGGGCGGTCGCCGGCAGGCCGCTGATACGGCGGTGCGCGGCCAGCGCGTCGAGGTAGCTGTTGGCCGCGGCGTAGTTCGCCTGGCCGGGGTTGCCGAACACGCCGGCCGCCGAGGAGTAGGTGACGAACATGGCCAGATCGGCCCCGCGGGTCAGGGTGTGCAGGTTCCATGCCGCGTCGGCCTTCGGGGCGAAGACCGCGCCGACCTGCTCCGCGGTGAGCGCGGTGACCGTGGCGTCCTCGACGACCCCCGCGGTGTGTACGAGGCCGGTGAGCGGGTGCTCGGCGGGCACGTCGGCCAGCAGTGCCGCCAGCGCGTCGCGGTCGGCGGCGTCGCAGGCCACGAGTTTGACCACGGCGCCACGGGCGGTGAGTTCGGCGGCCAGGTCGTTCGCGCCGGGGGCGCTCGCTCCGCGGCGGGAGGCCAGAATCAGGTGTCTGACGCCGTGTTCGGCGACCAGGTGGCGGGCGGCGAGGGCGCCGAGGTTTCCGGTCGCGCCGGTGACCAGGACGGTGCCGTCCGGGTCGAGCGGCGTCGGCAGGGTCAGCACCAGCTTGCCGGTGTGCCGCGCCTGGCTCAGGTGGCGCAGCGCCTGGCGGGCGTCGCGGATGTCCCACGCGGTGACCGGCAGCGGCTGCAGCGCGCCGGCTTCGATCAGTTCGCGCAGCGCCGCGAGCATCTCCTGGATGCGGTCCGGACCCGCGTCGGTCATGTCGAAGGCGGTGTAGGCGATGTCGCCGCGCAGGCTCTCGGGCGTGCGGATGTCGGTCTTGCCCATCTCCAGGAAGCGGCCGCCGGGTTTGAGCAGGCGCAGCGAGGCGTCGTTGAAGTCGCCGGCCAGCGAGTTCAGCACGGCGTCGACGCCGTCGCCGGTCAGGTCGCGGAACTTGCGCTCGAAGTCGAGGGTGCGCGAGGAGGCGATGCGTTCTTCCGGCACGCCCAGTGCCCGCAGCGTCGGCCATTTCGGCGGTCCGGCGGTGGTGTAGACGTCGAGGCCGAGGTGCCGGGCCAGTTGCAGCGCGGCCATGCCGACGCCGCCGGTGCCGGCGTGGATCAGCAGCTTCTCGCCCGGCTGGAGCGCGCCGAGGTCGATCAGGCTGTAGTAGGCGGTGAGGAACACGATCGGCGCGCCGGCTGCCTGCGCGAAGCTCCAGTTCGCCGGGATCCGGGTGACGAGGCGGTGGTCGGTCACCGACAGCGGGCCGACGCCGCCGGGCATCAGGCCCATGACACGGTCGCCGGGCCGCAGGCCGGTGACGTCGGGTGCGGTCTCGACGACGACGCCGGCGCCTTCGCTGCCGATGGCGGCCCGGCCCGGGTACATGCCCAGGGCGATCAGCGCGTCGCGGAAGTTGAGGCCGGCGGCGCGCAGCGCGACGCGGATCTGGCCCGGTTCCAGCGGCTCGGCGGCGCCGGGGTTCGGCACGAGGGCCACGCCGTCCACGGTGCCGGTGCCCGTCGAGTCGAGCCGCCAGGGAGCTGATTCGGGGCCTGCCGGCGGGATGGGCAGCGCGGCGTCCTGCCGGGTGCGGGTCAGGCGCGGTGCGTGGAATTTCCCGGCGCGGATCGCGAGCTGCGGCTCCTCGTCGGCGACGGCGGTGGCGAGGGCTTTCGCGAGCGCCCGGCGGGAGTCTTCGGTGCCGTCGGTGTCGACCAGGACGAAGCGGCCGGGGTTCTCGTTCTGCGCCGAGCGGATCAGGCCCCAGACGGCGGCGTGTGCGAGGTCTTTGATGTGTTCGCCGGGCTGGGCCGTGACCGCCCGGGTTGTGACGATGGCCAGGCGGGAGGCGGCGAAGCGGGGCACGGCCAGCCACTGCCGGGCCAGGTCGAGGACCCGCAGCGTGGCCGCGCGAGCCGCGTCAGGTTGCGTACCCGCGGGTTCTTCGCAGGCGTAGACGACGATCGTCGCCGCGGGGTCGGCCGCGTCGAGTTCCTCCAGCCGGTCCGGGTCGTCGAGCAGCGCGGGTTGCGCTGCGGCGTCGTCGCACGGCCGGATCGCGGTCCATTCGACTTCGTACAGGTGCCGGTTGACGGTCGGCTGCGCCGCGGTGAGGGCTTCGGGGCTGACCGGCCGGGTGATCAGGGAGTTGATGGTCAGGACCGGGTCGCCGGCCGGGTCGGCGGCGGCGAGTGTCAGTGACCGGTCGCCGGTGGGCCGCAGGCGCACGCGCAGCGCGGTGGCTCCGGAGGCGTGCAGCGTGACGCCGGCCCAGGAGAACGGCAGTTGGACGCCTTGGCCGGGCTCGCCGTGTTCGCCGGGGGCGAGGACCGGGGCGTGCAGGCAGGCGTCGAGCAGCGCCGGGTGGATGCCGTAGCCGGTGGCTTCGGTTCCCTCGGGCAGGCGGACTTCGGCGTAGACGTCGGTGCCGCGTCGCCAGGCGGCTCGCAGGCCGTGGAACATCGGGCCGTAGCCGTATCCGGCTTCGGCGAGCGCCGGGTAGAGGTTCGCGACGTCTACGGGGTCGGCGCCGGTCGGCGGCCACGTCGTCAGGTCTTCAGCAGGGGCCTGCGTCCGGTCGGCGGGCTCGGTGGGTTCGGCGGTGAGGTAGCCGGTGGCGTGGTGGGTCCATTGCTGATCCGAGTCGAGGTCGGGGCCGGCGTTGGGGGCGTCGGCGCTGTCGTCGGGGCGGGAGTGGATGTCGATGGTGCGGCGGCCGGTCTCGTCGGGTGCGCCGACGGTGACCTGCAGTCGGACGGCGTCCCGCTCGGGCAGGATCAGCGGCGCTTGCAGGGTGAGTTCGTCGAGCAGGCCGCAGCCGGTGCGTCGCGCGGCGGCGAGTGCGAGGTCTACGAACGCGGTGCCGGGAAGCAGGACGGTGCCGGCGACGGCGTGGTCGGCCAGCCATGGCTGGCGCCGCGTGGACAGTTGGGCGGTCAGGACGGTCAGTTGGCCGCTCGCGAGTTCGATGGCTGCGCCGAGGAGGGGGTGTCCGGGTTCTGTGAGGCCTAGGTCGGAGGGTTGGGT
>NZ_JAGSXH010000226.1 GCF_018283645.1 Actinocrinis puniceicyclus
GGCAGGTTCTCGACCTCGTTGTGGTCGATCACGGCGTGGGTGACGTAGGTGGACAGGATCCCGGCCATGTCCTTGTAGTCCTCGGCGACCCCGTTGACCAGGTTGTCGGTCAGGGTGATGTTCTGGTCGGTCATCGCCACGTCGGAGGGGTGGTGTGCGTTGGTCTGCGTGCCGCCGACCACGATCGCGGCGCCGGCGTCGTCGGTGAACACGTTGTGGTCCGCGGTGATGCTGGAGGCGCCCAGTCCGACGCCGGAGGCGACCGCGTTGCTGTCCTGGCCGATGCCCAGGCCCACCTCGCCGAGGTGGCTGAAGGTGTCGCCGGTGAAGCTGATGCTTCCGGCGGCGGAGACCTGCACCGCGGCGGGCGCCTCGCCCAGGCTTTCCCGGGTGGCCTCGAACAGCGTGCAGCCGGACTGGCAGGAGGTCAGGAAGTCAGAGGGCTGCTGGTAGGCCTTCGAGAAGAAGGTGCCGGACTGCTGGTCGGCGTACCCGATGTTGCTGCCCGGCGTCAGCCAGGTGGCGTGCTCGAAGGCGATGCCCTGGAACGCGATGTTGTGCGCGGGGTTGTCGACACTGTTGCCGGACACCTGCACCAGCGAGGTCAGCTGGGGCAGCTCGACGTCGTGGCTCGACGGGTTCCAGCCGGAGGGCGCCTTGTAGTAGAGCTGCCCGGCCTGGGGGTCGAGGTACCACTGCCCGCTCTGCAGGAAGGAGTACGAGTTCTCCAGGAACATCTGGCCGCCGGCGAACGGCTTGGCCAGGGTGTCATAACCCCAGTTGTTGTTGTTCCAGGACGGCTGCTGCATGGTGATCGTGCTGCCGGAGATGGACTGGACGGGCGCGAAGTGGTCGGTGAAGGAGTTCTGGCTCTCCACCTCGATCCGGTTCTGCTCCGGCAGGCCCGACAGGTAGTTCAGCGCCGAGTTGTTGATCGTCATGCCGTTGTACGTGATCGTAACGTCGCCGCGGTTGAGCGGGATCGCGGCGCGCGGGGCCTCCGACCCGTCGATGTACAGCTGACGGGAGTCCGTGCCGACCGGCACGGATGCGGCGTAGATGTTGTTGCCCGAGTCGTGCAGGGTCCAGCCGGTCACCTGCTGGCCGCCGGAGATCACTGGCGTCGCGCCGGGCGCGGCCTGCCAGATGACGTTGTGGCCGCCGCTGCCCGAGTCCGAGTTGTTGAACACCAGCGGCGCGGACAGCCGGTAGGTGCCGCCGGCCAGCTGCACGACGATGTCGCCGCTCATGTTCCCGTCCAGGGAACGCACCGAGGACTGCGCCTGGCCCAGCGAACAGGGCGCTGTCATGGAGCAGGCGGTTCCGCTGCCGGTCGCAGAGGCGTAGAGGGTCGTCATCGTCGCCGCCTGCGATATGGCCGGCGCGGCAGCCACGCCGCCTAGCGCCAGCGCCGCGGCCGTGACCGCCGCTCTTACCGGTACGCCGCGGCTGGACCGCGGAGGTGGGTACGACGTCATCGTCAGCCCTTCATCAAGCTGTTTGGCGGCGCCCTCCGGGCGCCGTAGCGGTCGCAACGCATCGAATGTGTATGACTTTGCCTTGGCGGCGCGGCCGATCGGGGGCAGCGGTCAGTGCGAGCTGACTCGCCTGCCGCCTTCGCTGAGATCGCGGGCCCGTCCCTGCGGTGGTGACTACGACCGGTCCGGCACCCGGCCACGGCGAAGCCGCCGGAACGCACGTAACCGCGGGCCGAAAGATGTGTCAAGATGTCCGGAGAGGTCGGATCATCTGTTGAAACGCGTTTGATTTTTCTCGAATGCCCGGCCTGCTGTGTCGATGCGCCAGTCGATGGGCACGTTCAGTCGGCTACTGCGGGCGCGAATGAATCGGACTGATCGTGAAACTTGCAGACCTGCCCTGGACGTTGTCCGATGGCTGGCCACGCGGACGACAGTTCACCGTTGACCGCTCGTACCCCTGGCCGTAACATCCGCTCGAATCAATACGCAGAATCGATTTGACCGGCAGGTAACACAAGCTCACCGCCATCAGACGTCGACTCCGGGCCCGGCAGCCCGTCGTCGACGTCTGCGGATTTGTGGCGGGCCGAGCGACGCCGACTACCTACTCAACTATCAGGCTATTACTACGTTAGACCGGTGTCACCCCTTCAGCCGCTGCGATCTGCGCGAGAGATGAGTCTGAAATTGGCCTCTCACGCGCACGAAAATCGCCCCTGAAGATCGTACTCACGCGCACCCCGGCGTGGCGGCGCCGTTCCGCACTGATCGCGAAGCATCTGCGATGACGGAGGGCCTCATGCACCTGCTAGGCACGACCCGGCGCCGAACCCGGTACCCCGACGCCGCGCCGCCGTCCTTGTCTGAGGGTGCTGACACGGTTGTCTCGGCTACCGCGGTGGCCGGCCACAGCCCGACCCACCCGGTCACCGGCCTGCCGGCTGGGCGATAGCCCAGACCTCGGGCGAACCGGCTGGGCAGCCTCGCTCACCGGTAAGAAATCCCCTGCTGAAGACGGAGGTCTTCGTGTCCCTCATTCCCACGATTCGGCGGCGAACACGGCTGCTCGCCGCGTGTCTGACGGCGGTGGCGATCGCCGTGCCGGTCTCCGCCGCCGCGACCGCCACCGCCAGCGCGGCGACGGCGCAAGGGCCCTGCGACATCTACGCCGCGGGCGGCACGCCGTGCGAGACCGCGCACAGCACCACGCGTGCGATGTTCGCGGCCTACAACGGTCCGCTGTACCAGATCCAGCGCTCCTCGGACAACACCACCCTGGACATCGGTGTGCTGACGCCGGGGGGCGTGGCGAGCACCGCCGCGCAGACCAGCTTCTGCGCCAACACCACGTGCACGATCACGAAGATCTACGACCAGACCGCCAACCACAACGACATGCCGATCTCCTGGGGCGGCCTCTGGAAGGGCCCCGGACCCAACGGCTCGGACATCGGCGCGAACGCGATGGCTCTGCCGGTGATGATGGCCGGCCACCAGACCTACGGAGTCAAGGTCACCCAGGGCGTGGGTTACCGCGTCGACAACGCGAAGGGCGTGCCCACCGGCTCGCAGCCTGAGGGCGTGTACATGGTCACCTCTTCGAACCTGGTCGACCAGTGGTGCTGCTTCGACTACGGCAGCGGCGAGAACTCACACACCGACACCGGCAACGCCACCATGAACGCCATCGAGTGGGGCACCGCGTGCTGGTTCGGGGGCTGCTCCGGCAGCGGGCCGTGGGTCGAGGCGGACCTGGAGAACGGCATGTACAGCTCGAACACCGGGCCGAACCCGTCGAGCTACCAGGGCGTGCACTTCCCGTTCGTGACCGCGATGGAGAAGAACAACGGCACCAGCAACTTCACCATCAAATACGCCAACGCCACCAGCGGCGGGCTGACGACGGGCTTCTCCGGGCCGCTGCCAAACGGCTATTCGCCGATGAAGGTCGACTCCTCGATCCTGCTCGGCACCGGCGGCGACAACAGCAACAACGGCGTCGGAGAGTTCTTCGAAGGCGCGGTGACCGCCGGCTACCCGTCGGACGCCACCGAGAACGCGGTGCAGGCCAACCTGGCGGCCTCGGGGTACGGCAGCAGCAGCACCAGCGGTAACACGGTGACCGTGACGAGCCCGGGCAACCAGAGCGGCGCCGTGGGCACCCCGATCACCGCGGTTCAGGTCCAGGCCAGCGACTCGGCCTCCGGGCAGACGCTCACCTACAGCGCCACGGGCCTGCCTCCCGGCCTGTCGATCTCCTCGTCGGGCCTGATCTCGGGTACGCCGACCTCGGGGGGCACCTTCAGTCCCGTCGTCAGCGCCACTGACACCACCGGCGCCACCGGGGCCACCAGCTTCACCTGGAGCGTCAGTGGTGGCAGTTCAGGGGGCAGCACGGGGCCGTTGCACGCGGTGGGTGCGGGTAAGTGCCTGGACGACCCGAACAGCACCACGACGCTGGGCACCCAGCAGCAGATCTACACCTGCAACGGTGCGGCGAACCAGACCTGGACGCACAACTCCTCCAACGAGCTGACCCTCAGCGTGGGCGGCAGCACCCTGTGCCTGGACGCGAACGGTAAGGGCACCACCGCGGGCACGAAGGTGATCGTCTACTCCTGCAACGGCCAGACCAACCAGCAGTGGAACCTCAACTCCAACGGCACCGTCACCGGCGTGCAGTCAGGGCTCTGCCTGGACGTGACCGGAGCCTCCACGGCGAACGGCGCCCTGGTCGAACTGTGGACCTGCAACGGCGGCAGCAACCAGCAATGGACCCTCGGCTAACCGCCCGAACGCGCCCATAGGAACGTCCCGCGGCCGAACCCACCCAGTGCGGCCGCGGGGCGTTTCTCTCCCCTTGACGTCGGCGTGGTCCTGAACACGCCCTTCGCGTGTACGACACTTGGTATGCGGGTTCGCCTACGGTGAAATCGTGAGCTGACACCTCCGGCACGATTGCACGACACTGCGTCCTGCGACGCCGAATGCGCGGCAAGGATCCTGCTCCCGCCCCATCGATCCGATCACCGCCAGCTCGAAACCGTGCACGCCGAATCTCGAGCCGAGTCGCGACAACCGCGCCGCGAACTCGAGCAACTGCGGGTGAACAACGAGGCCCCGCATCACACCGCGCAACCGTTGATCCATCAGGCCCCGGCTAACCGCCGGCTAACCGGCGCCGCTGCGGGCATCGCGGGGGTCTGTGTCTCTTTTGGTGGGCTTTGGTCTATTTGGAGTATCGGTGAATCAGGGGTCGGACTTTAGGGCGTGTCGCCGGTTTTCACTCCGGCGGCCGAGTCCCGCTCCGGGTGCAGTCGGCCGTCGAAGGCCATCTCGAAGGCGTTGAGGACCGGCTTCCACCGGTTCGACC
>NZ_JAGSXH010000227.1 GCF_018283645.1 Actinocrinis puniceicyclus
CCTCCGCTCCGCCCCGGTGCGGTCGCGGGACCTTCGCCCCTTTCGCTCGGCGCGCGAACGGCAGACACTGCGATCCGGTGGCCGAGCGTGGGTCGCCACACGGACACACGGTCAGCCACTCTGCCGCGGTGCGGCCGGCAGCGGGGTGGGAGAACATCCCGGAGGTCACATCATGATCGTCTGCAAACGTACCCGCTCGGCCACCAGAATCACCTTCGTTCTCCCCTTCGACGAGCCGAATGCCGAGGTCAGCGTCGTCGGCGACTTCAACGCCTGGCAGCCGGGCACTCACGTGCTCACTCGCAGCACCTACGGCACGCGCGCGGTCACCCTGACCTTGCCGCGCGACCAGAAGTACGCGTTCCGCTACGTGACGCACGAGGGACTGCTGTTCGACGAGACCGACCTGGAGCAGCAGCCCTGCGGCAGCGGCGGAATCGTGTCGACCTGAGCGGGCTCTGAGCGGGCTCTGAGCGGGCTCTGGGCGGGCGCGCGGCCGAAGCGCGCGGCGCGCCTGCCGCGAGCCCCGTCCCGCGTGGGACCATCGGCTCTGTTCGGAGATCTTCGCGTGGTGTGTGCTGGCTGCATGGAGATGCAGCGGGATGTCCGCGACGTCATGAGTTGCTCGCTGATCACGGTGGCGCCGGACGCTTCGGCGGCGCGCGTGGTCCAGTTGCTGAAGAACTATCAGATCGGCGCCGTGCCGGTCGTCGCGGCGGGCGCGCGCGTGCTCGGCGTCATCACCGAAGGCGACCTCATCGACCTTCCGCAGCTCGCCGGCAAAACGGCCGCGCAGGTCATGACCGCGCCCGCGATCTGCGTCGGCGAGGGCGCCCCCGTGCACGAGGCGCTGCGGCTCATCGCCGAGCACGGCGTCGGCCGCCTGCCGGTCGTGGACGGGCGCGGCCGGGTGGTGGGAATCGTCAGCCGCCGGGACCTGCTGTCCGAGCTGCTGCCCGGTGACGGCGAGCTGCGGCGTAAGATCATCGACCGTGTCATCGACCTCGGCGGCGAGGTCTTCTCCGTCCGCGTCGACGACGGCGCGGTTTCGCTGTGCGGGCGGGTCGGCGACGTCGGCGAGATCGCACTGATCGAGAGGGCGTTGCGCCTGATCGACGGCGTCGTGAGCGTTGACGCCACGTTCACCGTGCACACCGGCGAGCACCGCGAGCTGGTCCGTGGCTAGCCCGGCGCAGGGCCGCGACGAGGAGGCGGGGACCTCGGCGGCGACCGTGCAGGCGCCGCCGTGCAAGGTCGTCTACGTCTCCGGGGTCGGCCCCGATGACGGACGTCGGCTCGTCGAACTCGGCGTCATGGAGCTGCTCGCGCACCGCGCGGCGCGCGTGGCGATCTTCCGGCCGCTGGGCCGCGCGGGCGCCGATCCGGTCGTCGAACTGCTGCGCGCCCGACACAACGTCGCCACGCCGCGCGAACTGAGCTACGGGTTCAGCTACGAGCAGGCCGCGGTGATCCGCGCCAAGCACGGTACGGACGAGCTGGTGCGGCTACTTGTGGACCGGCTGCACGCGCTGTGCGACCAGTGCGAGGCGGTGCTCGTGCTCGGCACCGACTTCTCCAGCGGCACCATCCCGGACGAGCCGGCCTTCAACGCGCGCCTGGCCAACGAGTTCGGCGCGCAACTGCTCGCCGTCGTCGGCGGGCGCGGCCAGCAGCCGGACACGCTGAGCGCCGACGTCTGGAACGCCTACCGCGCCTACGCGGACCAGGGCTGCGCCGTCGTCGCGGTGATCGCGAACCGGGTGCCGCCCGAGGACCAGGCCGCGCTGGCCCGCTCCCTGGCCGACGGCTGCCCGGCGCCCGCGTTCGTGATCCCCGAGGAGCCCGCGCTGCACGCCCCGACGGTCGCCGAGGCCGTTCACGCCGCCGGCGGCAGCGTGCTGCTCGGCGACGAGCGCGGGCTGGCCCGGCAGGTGCGCGGATTCGTCTTCGGCGGGGCGCTGCTGCCCCGGTTCCTGACCGCGCTCGGCGACGGCACCCTGGTGATCTCTCCCGGCGACCGCACGGACCTGCTGATCGGCGCGCTCGCGGCGCACTCGGCCGGGTCACCGGCGATCGCGGGCGTGCTGCTGACGCTCGGCCAGGCGCCGGAGGAGCCGATCCTGCGCCTGGCCGGCCGGATCGCCCCGGGCCTGCCGGTCGCGGTCACTCAGGACGACAGCTTCTCCACCGCCGTCACGCTCTCCGCGCTCAAGGGCGACCTGACCACGGCCGGGCCGCGCCGGATCGACGCCGCGCTCGGCCTGTTCGAGCTGCACGTGGACACCGCCGTGCTCGCGCAGCGGATCGCGCTCGGCGGTCGCGAGCGCATCACGCCGATGATGTTCGAACGCACCCTGCTGGAACGAGCCCGCACGCCTCGTCTGCGCGACATCGTGCTGCCCGAGGGCGACCAGGAGCGGATCCTGCGCGCCGCCGAGGTGCTGATCCGCCGCGCCGTGTGCAACCTGACGCTGCTGGGCCCCGAGGAGCTGATCCGCCGCCGGGTGGCCGAGCTGGGCCTGGACCTCGGCCTGGATCTGGACCACGACGGCGAGCACGCCGCGCGGGTGCGGATCATCGACCCGGCCACGTCACCGCTGCGGGAACGCTTCGCGAAGGTGTACGCGCGGCTGCGCGCGCACAAGGGCGTCACCGAGGCACAGGCGCTGGACATCGTGTACGAGCCCTCCTATTTCGGCACGCTGCTGGTGCACGAGGGCCTGGCGGACGGGATGGTCAGCGGCGTCGCGCACTCCACCGCGGCCACGCTGCGGCCCGCGTTCGAGATCATCGGCACCGCGCCCGGTGTGTCCCTGGCCTCCTCAGTGTTCTTCATGTGCCTGCCGGACCGGGTGCTCGTGTACGGCGACTGCGCGGTCAACCCGGACCCGGACGCCGGGCAGCTGGCGGACATCGCCGTGCGCAGCGCGCAGACCGCCGCCCGGTTCGGGATCGAGCCGCGGGTCGCGCTGCTGTCCTACTCGACCGGTGCGTCCGGCAGCGGGGCGGACGTGGAGAAGGTGCGCAAAGCCACCGAGATCGTGCGGGCCCTGCGACCGGATCTGCCGGTGGACGGACCCGTGCAGTACGACGCGGCGGTCGAGCCCGAGGTCGCCGCGACCAAGGCGCCCGGCTCGCCGGTCGCGGGACACGCCACGGTGCTGGTGTTCCCGGACCTGAACACCGGCAACAACACCTACAAGGCGGTGCAGCGCTCCGCCGGGGCGGTCGCGATCGGGCCGATCATGCAGGGCCTGGCCAGGCCGATCAACGACCTGTCGCGCGGCGCGCTGATCGAGGACATCGTCACCACGGTGGCGATCACCGCGATCCAGGCGCAGCCTTCGGACGCTCGTTGAGGCCGGTCAGGCGGCGGCGCAGCGCGGCCAGTTGCAGCGCCGCCGCGAGCGCCGCGGGGTCCACGGTGCCGACCAGCGCGCCGTCGCGGATCACGAGCGCCGGCGCGCCACCGGCCATCAGCCGTCGCGCGCCGGGCTCCGTCAGCAACCTGACCGCGGGGTCATCGGGCGCGAGCACCGCCACGCGGCCCAGCGGCCGGGTGACGTCGAGCACCCGGCCCACCGTCCCGGCGTCGACGGCGCGCACGAGATCGGCCAGCACGATCACCCCGGCGGGCCGGCCGCTGAAGTCCGTCACCGGGTAGGCGCCGCGCACGCCGTGTTCGCCGGTCCAGTCGAGGAACGCGTCAAGGGTGTACCAGCCGGGGGCGCACACCGGATCGGGCGTCATCACCTCGGCCGCCGTGATCTCGGAGGTTCCGGTGTGGTCCGCCCCGCGCTCCGCCCGGGCGGCGGTGCGCAGGAACAGCCCCAGCACGACGAACCACAGCCCGTCCAGCGCGCCGAACACCACCATGACCGCGCCGGACACGGCCAGCACCAGGCCGAACACCTCGCCGACCCGGTCGGCCGCGGCGGACGCGCGTTCCCGGCTCGCGCCGCGCCACCACAGCAGGGCGCGCAGCACGCGCCCTCCGTCCAGCGGCGCGGCCGGAAGCATGTTGAACACCGCGACCGCCCCGTTGGCCCACGCCAGCCAGAACAAGGCCTCGACCGGTAGCCGCCCGGCGCCCTGCGCCCGGGCCAGTTCGCCGGCTCCCAGGAACACCCCGGAGCACACCGCGCTGACCGCCGGGCCGCTGACCGCCACCGCCAGATCGGCCCGCGGCGAGCGGACCCGGCCCTCCACCTGCGCCATGCCGCCCAGCAACCAGAGCGTGATGCGCCGCACCCGCAGGCCGACGCGCCGGGCCACCAGCGCGTGCGCCAGTTCGTGCGCGAGGAGGCAGAGCATGAACAGCACGCCGCAGCCGACCGCGGCGGCCCAGTAGGCGGCGGTGGGGTAGCCCTTCGCGGCGTCCGGCAGCAGTTGCGCGGCCAGGCTCCAGGTGAACAACCCCAGCACGACCAGGACCGACCAGTGCGCCCGCACCGGGATCCCGCGGACCTGAACGCCTCGCGGCTCTGTGCTCACCGTCGCGCCTCCGATCCCTCCACTCGCATACTCCCGCCGAATTTCCCGGCGAAACAGGGCATTTCGTCCCACCTGCTTGGCCGCGGCCGACGGCCGGGACTGTGTCGATAAAGGTGGGGACCAGTGGAGAGGACTGATTCCTATGACTATCGACGTTGTTGATGTGGAAAGTCCGGTTGTGGTAGAGAGCGCCGAGGCGATCACTACCATCGAGGCGGAGGCCGGGATGTCGGGAGCGGACCTGACGGACCTGCTCGATGCGCGGGCCATCGCACAGCTGGCCGAGCGGGCCAGGCA
>NZ_JAGSXH010000228.1 GCF_018283645.1 Actinocrinis puniceicyclus
AAGTCAAGGCTCACACCGTCGGATCCTGCGACCGTCGCCTGGTTGGTGTCAATAGCGGTGTTAGTCATACGAATCATCCCTTCGTGACCGGATGTTTCGCTTCCGCACCGTTATCGAGACAGACCCAACTCAGGGCCAGCCCGGGGTGCTATTAGCGAGCGGCGGCCATTGGGCCGCTGGTCGGCCGTTCGCGGAAGGCGGCCGTGTTTCGTCCGCGGCCACGTGCCGGTCCATGCTGTTCAATTCTGTGCATCGCTTTCCGTGAGGGGGCGTTGCCGGACGCTTGGGGCTGGTCACCGCAAGTGGAGGTCGCCCTGGCCGGTGCGCCGAGCGTAGGTGCGAAGGTCGTCGATGGTGAGAGCGGGTCTGAGTTCCAGCTGCTGTGAGACGGTGCCGAGCAACTCGGTTACGTCGTCGGCAGTGCGGCGGCGGGCGGAGGTTGCGTAGGTGAGCGCGCGCTCCAGGGCGGCTTGTCGACGGGTTTTGGGGTCGTTGCACCACAGTTGCAGGACGTGGCCGCGGGGCAGCACGCTGTAGGAGCCGAGTTGGTGGAGCGGGAAGGTGCCGTTCTCTCGGGAAGGGGCCTCGTCCCTGGGGTAGTGGTTGGCGTTCAGGGTCAGGCGCGGGACTTGGTGGTCGATCCAGGTCAGGTTTCGTGGGCTGAGATTGCGTTTGCGCAGCCAGTCGCCGAATTGTTCACGTGGGTCGCCTATGTCGCTATGCCCAAGGACATGGTCGAGCGCCGGCCAACTGGAGATGATCGACTCCAGGTGAGAGTCGTCGTTCTCGGCCGCGCCGCAATAGACCAGCAGGCGCGGTCCGGTGGGGGTTTGGGCGCGTATCACGTAGCAGGGCAGGAATGCCTCTGCGATTTCAAGCGTCTTGAGGTCCTCGTGCTCGTCGGGGAGGTTGAAGTCGCCACGGTCTGCGCGCGCGGCCAGCTCAGCGACGGTGTTGGTGCGGAAGGCGGTCAGATGGTCTAGGAGGGCGAACTCGCGCTGCGCGAGCGCTTCGCTTCTGGTGAGCACTCGTACGCCGTTGCTGTAGTAGGCGCTCGGGAGCGGTGCACAGCGTACGCCATCGAAGTACAGCTTGAGCCGGTCCTCTTTCGGGGTGTATCGCTGATCGTCGCGAGCGGCGGACAGGCCGAGTTCCGTGAGGCTCAGCGTGCCGCCTTCGCCCTGGAGGTGGCCGATCTCCGCGAGGAATCGCAGTGTCCTGTCCACCATCGCCTCGGTGAGGCCGAGAAAGGCGGCGATGTCGGCCGTCGAACGGCATTCGGCGTCGACGATGGCCAAGCCCACGTAGCGGTCGAGCAGGTCGAACGGCTCACGGGCCCGGACCATCGCCGACAATTCGACCACGTAGAGCGGCAAACCCATCTGGTGCAAGCGTGTCGGCCGTACTCCCGGCAGACTTGCGGCGTGTTCCAACGCTCGCTCCCGGGGGTAGAGCAACCTGCTGTCCGCGGTTCTCATCGGCCCGCTTCCCCGGCCAGCCGTAGAACGGTCTGCGGGCTGGGCTGTAAGTCGCCGAAAGCCCGCACGTGTTCGAGGAACGCCTGCGCGAAGGATCGGAAGGCGGGATCGCTCGCGTTGGCCAGCGTGCTGGTGTCTCCCACGACGATCAGCCGGTGGCGGGCCCGGGAGAACGCCACGTTGGATCTGCGCAGGTCATCGAGGAAGCCGATGTCGCCTCTCGTGTTGCTGCGGGTGAAACCGAAGATCACGGTGTCGTGTTCGCCGCCCTGGAAGGAGTCGACGGAAGCCACCCGGGCCGCAACGGCAGTCTCGTTGCCGAGGCGGTGTGCGAGCATGTCGGTCACCATGCCGACTTGGGCGGAGAACGGCACGATCACCGCCCAGTCGCCGACGCGCCGGTGGTAGTGGGAAGCCAGGTCCGCGATGATCTCGGCTTCTGCCTCGTTGACCCGGCTGTCGGGTTTCCACGGTTCGTCTGGTCGCGGCCTTCGTTCGCGCCGCTTGGATGTGGCGAGGCCGGAGGTGTCGACGAGCACGATCGGGGCGGCGAACAACTCGTCGCGCCAGGGACGATCCACATCCGCGGTTTCCAGGAAGCCGTTGTAGAAGTGGGCGGAGATGAAACGCGCCAGCACCTCGGGCATGCGCCGCTGGTAGCGCAGCACCTCGCGGTTCTGCGCGGGAACCGCAGGAAAGAGCAGCTCGAAGGCGCTCTTGGTCACGAGGTCTTCCATCGCGGCGCCATAAGGGCGTTGCCGCCCTGCCCACTCTTTCATCTGGGGTTCGTGGTACGGCGGCAGTTGGAGGTGGTCTCCGACCAGAACCGCTCGACGCGCGCGCACCAACGGAACAAGCAGGTCCGGGGTGCTGATCTGGCCGGCTTCATCGATCACCGCCAGGTCGAATCCGACGTCCTTGACGTAGTCTGCTGTAGCCGCAGCGATGCAGGTCGCCCCGACGACATCTGCGTAGCGGATCAGCTCTGGGTAGAGCTGCTCGGTTCTGCGTTCGAGTTTCTCGCGCCATTTCGTCAGCAGCTGGAATCGGCGGTGCGCCAGGGCCGTGGCCCGTTCGGCCGCAGTGAGGAAAGCGGCCAGCGCGGAATGCTCGGCCGCCACATCGGGAAGTAGTTTCGTCTCAGCGCTGTTGGGCGACTGCCCGAGCAAGACGCTCAGTAGTGTGCGCAGCGGCTGCGCCACGTCCGCCGCGTGTTCGGCGGCCTTGCGACGTCGAGCATCGATCTGTTCGTGGCGGCGGACGAGTTCGCCGAGTACGGCGTCGTGCTCGCGCGCCTCGGCTAAGTCTCGCTGCGCCGTCGTCCGGTCGCGCTCGATCGTCGCGAGCGTCTGGCGAGTGCGCGCCAGCTCGCCGGCCATTATCTCGAACCGGTCCCGTGCGCCGGCCGCGCGCTTTCGGAACAGTACGCCGATGAGCCGGACCGCCGCACGTCTGTCGGCGCGTGCAGCCACGGCACCGAGGCGGGCTGTCTCCTGTTCCTGCTGAGTGAGTGCTGCCTGGTGTTGTACGACTGCGGTCCCCAACGCGTCGAGTCGAAGACGCTGTCCCGCGGTGACCAGAGCATCGCGTGCAGCAGCCTCGTCGGCGGCGTGGTGTGTCTGCGCTTCCAGGTCCGTGAGACGTTCAAGTTCCGCCGTCAGGTCGCGGATGCGCAGGGTAGCTTCGCCGCCATCGGGGTTGCTCGAGGCGAGCCGGTGCAGGAGTGGTTCGGTGCGCTCGAGGATGCGCTGTTGAAGAGCTCGGGCTTGAGCCTCCAGCGTCAGTCTTTCGCAGTCCGGTGTGACGCCGCTGCCGACGCGCACGATGGTCAGCTCCGGACCCAGTTCCTTCAGAACATTGTCCACGGCTTGGTTGGTGTACGCGGCGATCAGGACCTTGCGGCGGGTCGCTGCGCACGCGTAGGCGATCTGTCTGATCGTGCGCGTTTTGCCGGTGCCGGGCGGTCCCAGGACCAGCGCCAGATCCGGCACGTCAAGCGCCTTGTGGAAGGCGGAGAGCTGGGAGGGGTCAAGTCTTTCTTTGGGGGTTGCCGCAGCGGCTGGCTGGAAGGGCTGGAAGGCATGATCGACCAGAACGTCGAGCAGGTGGGGATTGTACGAGTGCCCTTCCCGAAGGATCTCGAGTGCCTGAGCCTGCTTGTCGTAGCTGATGGTGTTGGGCGATGCGACGAATGATCCGACCTTGGGAATGCGCGCATAGTCGACAGGACGCTCGAACCTCACCCGCGCCAGGCCGTCGTGGAGGTCCTCGACCTCGCCACGCAAGTCCGGTTCTCCGTCGATATGGACACGCGCACCCACGGTGAGCCGAACCAGCCCGAAGAGCTGGAAACTGTAGACGGAACTAGCCGAGCGACGACGAGCCGCTGTAGCGTCCAAACGCCGGTAGGAGCACAAGCGCGAAGCGTTCTTCCCTGATAGTTCGAGCCTGCGTCCCTGCTCGACCAGCATCTCCAGACGGTCCAGGTACTGAGCGTGATGTTCGGGGAGAGCCAGCGCCACCGCCTCACTCTGATCCGCAGCGGCATTCCAGGCGCTCGTGATAGCGCCCCACCACGAGCGCTGCTCATACGGCAGGTCGCCCGAGTGGGGGTACACGGCCCATCGCCCGGCCCTGAGTACCAGGCTGCTGCGCACGATCTGATCGTGGTCTGTCAAGCTCAGCGGGTGGATCGAATCGATCGAGTAACCGCGCTGGTTCCGAGTCTCATTGAGGGTGAGAGCATAACGGCCGTCGACATAGATTCGAAGGTAATCGCTGCGCCCCGGTTTTCCCGGCATCACTCGCGCTGGAAATCCGCTGCGCGAGCCGACGTTCCACAAATCGTATTCGATGCCTTCCTGGCCAGGCAGAAAAGGATAACGATCTTGCTGTTGTAGCAATTTCATCGGGAAGTTCATCGACCAGGCCAAGCTGACCTCGGAACCCAGCTCGAAAATCCGGCGCGGCACAGGCTCTCCCATCTTCCGTGTAATTCAATCTGCTTCCGATCAAGGTCAGCCTCGATCCGTCAGGTGTAGCTGTTTCCTGATTCACCCCGTGGTCTGCCCGGTATGTCCCTCCGGGTGGTGGGACGGGCCGTCGCGTGTCGCTGCGGGCTGCGCCGGTTTCCACGGGGCCGGGTAGGGCTCGGTGTCCTTTCCGTGCTCGTCGGGGCGGGTTTCGGCTGGTCAGCCGGGTGCCGGTAGC
>NZ_JAGSXH010000229.1 GCF_018283645.1 Actinocrinis puniceicyclus
GGGCCGGTTACCGGCGGGTTCGGGCGTCTCGTCGGGTTCGGGTGTGTCGAGCGCGGTGCCGATGTCCGCGACTTCGAAGAGGCGCGCTACGAACGTTTCGAGTCGTGGTTGGGCGCGCAGCCAGTCCAGCAGTGTCGTGTGGTGGCGTACCGGTGGGCGCCAGCCTTGTTCGGCGAACCATTCGCGTGTGTCGAGGCGGCCTCGTGCGTGGTCGCGGCTGATGCGGGAGCCCCGCTGTACCCAGCCGGTGACGTAGCCGTCGCTGAGGGGTGGTTGTGCGTCGCACCATGCGGCCAGGCCGTCGGCCAGGTACCAGCGTCGGGGGTCGCCGGCGGCGGGCAGCCATTGTGCGAGCCGGCAGGCCAGGTCGCGTTGCCAGGTTCCGTCGCGGTGTTCGAGCAGGAGGGCGAGCAGGATCCTGCGTAGGCGCGGCTCGCGGTAGGTTCCGTCTGGCTGTTGCCATGCCGCGTCGCGCAGCACGGGGCTGGTGAGCCATTCCAGTGCTTCCGCCGGTTCGTCGGCGCAGAGCACTCCGGCGAGGTAGAGGGGGGCGAGTTGTCCGTAGGCCTCGTCGTGTGCGGCGTGGTCGGTGGTTTTGAGCGTGGTGCGCAGTTGGGTGCGCAGGGTTTTGAGGTGTGGCCGCAGGTGTGCCAGGTCGTGCGCGGGCGTGTATGCCAGTCGCCGCATGACTCGCTCGGGGATGCGCCCGGCGATCAGTGTTCGTAGTTCGGGCCACTCGACGCGGGCGTTGCTTTCGTCGAGCGCGCGCGCCTGTGCTCCCCACGCCATGGCGATGACTTTAGTGCCTCGGGGCGGTTGCTCGCCGTCGCCACCGGTGAACCGGTCCCTCTGCCCCGGGGTTGTGGCTGTGAGTGTTCTTATATCAGCGGTGGTTGGATGGCTGCGGGTCGTCGTGCCGCGGGTGGTTTGCTCGCCGGGGTCGGGGTGCCGGGGGTGATCCGCCGCGCGCCGCTGTCGCCGTCGCGGCCGATGCCGAATTCGTGTGCGTATTGCTTGACCAGTGTGGTGATGCGCTGTTGGTACTGCTTGGGTGCGTGGGAGCCGGCGCGGTAGAGCGTCTCGTAGCGTTCGACGAGGTCCGGGTGGTTGGCGGTGAGCCAGGCGGTGTACCACTGGCGGGCGCCTGGGCGCAGGTGCAGCACCAGTGGGGTGATCGATCGGGCGCCGGCTTGTGCGATCGCGGCCACGGTGGTGCGCAGCTGTGACGGTGTGTCGGTCAGGTAGGGAAGGATCGGTGCCATGAGCACGCCGGCGCCGAGCCCTGACTCGTGCAGTGCGTTGACGGCGTCGAGCCGGCGTAGTGGGCTGGGTGTGCCGGGTTCCGCGGTGCGCCACAGTTGTTCGTCGACGGAGCCGATCGAGAAGTTCACTGATACCGGGACCTGTCGGGCGGCCTGTTCGAGCACCGGCAGGTCGCGCAGGATGAGTGTGCCCTTGGTCAGGATCGACAGCGGTGTGTGTGCGGCCGCCAGTGCTTCGATGATCGGCGGCATCAGCCGGTAGCGTCCCTCGGCGCGTTGGTAGCAGTCGACGTTGGTGCCCATCGCGACGTGTTCGCGGCGCCAGGAGGGCCTGGTCAGTTCGCGGCGCAGCACCTGCGGCGCGTTGACCTTGACCACGATCTTGGAGTCGAAGTCGTGTCCGGGGTCCAGGTCGAGGTAGGTGTGGGAGTTGCGGGCGAAGCAGTAGACGCAGGCGTGGGTGCAGCCGCGGTACGGGTTGATCGTCCAGGAGAACATCGGGGACGGGCCCGGGACGCGGTTGAGTACTGTTTTGGCCTTTACTTCGTAGAAGGTGGTGCCGCGGAACTCGGGGGTGTCGAACGTGCGTGTGACGGCGGTGCTGTCGAACAGTTGCAGTTGGCCGTCGCGTGGCTCCTGTCGTGCGTCCACCAGCTGGCCCGACCATCGCATGGCCTGAGTATAGAACAGGTGTTCGATAGGTTGTCAACGCTGCGGGTGTCGCGGCCCGGGCCGGCCCGGTGCCGTGCTGCGGGTGCCATGCTGCGGTCGGCGGTCGGCTGAAGGAGAGCTCTCGCCGATCGGTAACTTTCATCCCGACAGCGGCGCATTCGTCCGTTGAGCTGGGGTGCGCGGCCGGCGGTCCGGCGTGGGCGGCGCGGTGCGTTGCAGGGTTCGACGGGTCGAATCTACGGTTCCGAAACCGCGCGGCGACCGATACTTGCGCGCGGATTGCCACAGGAGGGACCGCGATGTCCGAGCAGCTTCCGGCCCGTCCGCGCGGCCGGCGCCCGCCCTCGGGGGCCAGCCGCCGACAGTTCCTCGGGGGCGCCGGGGCGGGGGTGTTCGCGCTCGGCCTCGGTACCTCGGCCGCGCAGCAGCTGCTCGCGACGCCGCAGGCGCGGGCCGCGTCGTTCGGGTACAGCAGCGGCGGCGGGTATTTCACCGTCACCACCGGAGCGGGCCTGAGCTTCAAGATCAGCCAGTCGAACGGCGACATGACCTCGCTGGTGTACAACGGCGTGGAGCTGACCGCGGCCAGCCGCCCGTCGAACGTCGAGTCGGGGCTGGGCAGCGGCGCGAGCGTGAGCGCCTACCAGAGCGGCGCCTACGTCGTGGTGAGCGAGTCGGTGAGCAACTGGTACGGCAGCGGCACCCTGCACCACTACTTCGTGGTGCGCAGCGGCGAGAACAACATCTACATGGCGACCTACGTCAGCTCGGCCGGGGCCGGTGAGCTGCGCTGGATCCAGTCGCTCAACCGCAGCATCCTGACCAGCTTCTCCACCCCGGCCGACATCAGGGGCGGCACGGCGATCGAGTCGAAGGACATCTACCTGGTGGGCGGCCAGACCCGTTCGAAGTACTACGGGAACCGGCAGGCGAAGGATCTGACCATCCGGGGGGCGAGCGGCAGCGGCGTCGGGGTGTTCATGTGCTTCGGCAACCGGGAGAGCAGCAGCGGCGGGCCGTTCTTCCGCGACATCGAGCAGCAGGGCACCTCGGACTCGATCCAGGTCTACAACTACCTGTGGTCCGGCCACAACGACACCGAGCCGCAGCGGCTCGGCGTGCTCTACGGCCCGTATGCGCTGATGGTGACCGGCGGTTCCACGCCCGCGGCGCCCGATCTGGGTTTCATGGAGGGTTTCGGTTTCGCCGGGACGGTCGGCGCGTCAGGCCGCGGACACGTCACCGGCGTCGCGAGCGGCGTGTCCGCGGGGGCGGCGGCGTTGGTCGGCTGGGCGAACTCCACCGCGCAGTACTGGGCCGCGCCCGCGTCGGACGGCGGCTTCACCAGCCCGGCGATGAAGGCGGGCACGTACACCCAGACGCTCTACCAGGGTGAACTGGCGGTGGCCACGCGTAGTGTCACCGCGTCCGCGGGCGCCACCGCCGCAGGCCAGAACATCGCCTCGACGTGGTACACGCCCGCTTCGCCGGTCTTCCGGATCGGCACCTGGGACGGAACGCCCTCGGGTTTCAAGAACTGGGCGAACCTGACCGTGATGCACCCCTCCGACAGCCGGGACGCGGCCTGGGGGCCGGTGACCTACACCGTCGGCTCCAGCCAGGCCGGCGATTTCCCGGCGTATCAGTGGAAGGGCGTGAACAACCCGACGACGGTGGTGTTCAACCTGGCCTCCAGTCAGATCGCCGCCTGCACGGTGCGTATCGGGATCACCGCCGCCTTCGCCGGGGGCCGGCCGCAGGTCACCGTGAACAACTGGACCTCGTCCGCGCCCCCGCCCTCCACGCAGCCCTCGTCGCGCAGCCTGACCATCGGCACCTACCGCGGCAACAACGCGCTGTACACGTTCGACGTGCCGGCCGCGGCGTTCGTCGCCGGGACGAACCGGATGACGATCAGCGTGATCAGCGGTTCCAGCGGCACCGCGTACCTGAGCCCGGGCTACAGCTACGACTGCGTGGAGATGTACGGCGCTCAGTCCTCCGCCGGAGGCACCGTCACGGTCGCGAACCCCGGTGACCAGTCCGCGAGCGTCGGCACGGCGATCAGCGCCGTGCAGGTGCACGCGACCGATTCGCTCGCCGGGCAGTCGTTGACGTTCACGGCCGGGGGGCTGCCGGCGGGCCTGTCGATCAGTTCCTCCGGGCTGATCTCCGGCACGCCGAGCGCCGCCGGGACGTTCGGCGTGACGGTCGCCGCGAAGGACTCGACCGGCGCGTCCGGTTCGGTTTCCTTCCACTGGATCGTCTCGGGCGGTTCGGGCGGTTCGGGCGGCGGTTCGGCGGTTCGGGTCAGCTACGCGACGGCCAGTGAGTGGGCGGGCGGTTTCACCGCGAACGTGACGATCACCAACGGCGGCGCCGAGGCGATCAGCGGCTGGAGCGTGGGCTGGAGCTTCCCGGGGGACCAGAAGGTCACCAGCGCCTGGGGCGCCGCGGTGTCCCAGTCCGGCGGCGCCGTTACGGCGACGAATGTGAGCTATGACGCGGTGATCGCGCCCGGCGCGAGTGTCTCGTTCGGGTTCCAGGGCACCTGGTCGGCCAGCGACGCGGCCCCGAGCGCGTTCACGGTGAACGGGACGCCGGCCGGGTAGCGGGAGCTTTTCAGAGTCGTGCGGCCCCGTCGTCGGTGACGGGGCCGCACGAGCGCGGGGG
>NZ_JAGSXH010000022.1 GCF_018283645.1 Actinocrinis puniceicyclus
CCGCCGCACCCGTCCCCCAGCCCCAGCCCGTGTCGCCGCCGGGGCCGCCGCCGTAGGGGGCCACCGCGGCGCCCGAGCCGTAGAGGTCGGGAAGCTGATAGGCGGGGGGCTGATACGGATCGCCGGTGGTGGCTACGAGACTTTCGTAGATCGGCGACCCGGCGATGTTCAGATCGGACGTGCTAGTCATCGATGTGCCCTCGCCCTGTCGTGATCCTTCGCTGTTCGAAGGCTGTCCTTGAGGCGAATGCACGTACGGGTGTGCGGATCGGTTCACGGCGGCGGTGCGGGATTTGCGCGGCGGGTCCGGACGGTCAGGCGATCCCGGGGCACTCGTTGCGGCAGGGCAGCAGGGCCCAGACGGTGCGGCCCTCGCCCTGCTCCGTGTTCACGCCCCACAGCTCGGTCAGCGCGCTGACAAGGATCAGGCCGCGCCCGCTCTCGACGTCCGGTTCGCGCACCCTCGGGCCGCTGGGTCCGCACCCCTGGTCGGTTATCGCGAGGCAGACGGTGTGCGCGGTGGTCTGCAGCCGGCAGGTGATCTCGCTGCTGTCGGTGTGCACCAGCGCGTTGGTGAACAGTTCGCTGATGATCAGCACCGCGTCCTCGTATACGGACTCGTCCACGCCCCACGAGTGCAACTGCTCGGCGACCCGGCTGCGCGCGGTCGAGACGCTGGCGCCGTGCGCCGGCAGGCAGAAGACGTCGCGGTGCAGGAAGGCCGTCTTCTCGTCGAACGGATCGCCGGCGAGGGTGGCGGTGGCCATGGCGGCGGCCATGGCGGCGGCGTCGTCCTGGCTCGGCACCGCTTCGACCGCGGCCGCCGGGGCACCCGGGGCCGGGTGGGAACGGTTCACGGGGTTCTCGCCTTCCGCGCGGAGGTGATCGAGCCTTCCGCGGCGCGCCCGGGGCGAGGGCTGCGGGAGCTGAATCACATGAATCACTATGCTGTCCGTCAGCAACGGATGGCAAGAGTCAACCTGGAAATTGCAGAAGTGGATGAGCAGACTGTTCGCTGCGTTACCGACATGGCACACTGAGCCGCATGGCGGCCGGTGCGGAGGCAGAACGTGAGCGGTGACGGAAGATCGTCGGGTGGCGCCCCGACGGTGATGCGGATGGTCCTGGGTCGGCGCCTACAGGACCTGCGCGAGCAGGCCGGACTAGGGTACGAGGAGGCGGCGGCGGCATTGGACGTCACGCACTCCACGATCCGCCGCATGGAGAAGGCGGAGGTCAGCCTCAAGATTCTCTATGTGGACCGGCTGCTGCGCACCTACGGCGTGACGGAGCCCAGCGAGATCGAGGCGTTCCTGAACCTGGTACGCGAGGCCAACCAGCCCGGCTGGTGGCACCGCTATCGGGACGTGCTGCCCGACTGGTTCAGCGCGCACGTGAGCCTTGAGGTCGAGGCGGCTCTCATCCGCGCGTACGAACCGCACTACGTGCACGGTCTGCTACAGACTCCTGACTACGCACGTACGGTGCTGCGCGCCGGACTGCCGCACGCGCCCGAGGCGGAGATCGAGCGGCTCGTGCAGTTGCGCGTCGAGCGGCAGGCGCTGCTCGCGCGCAAGGACGCGCCGCGCTTCTGGGGCGTGATGGACGAGACGGTCTTCCGCCGGGCCACCGACCGCACGGTGCTGCGGGCCCAGGTGGACCGGCTCATCGAAGCCTGTTCCCTGCCCAACGTGACTCTCCAGGTGATGCCGTTCGCCGCAGGCCCGCACCCCGCGATGTACGGGCCGTTCTGTATCTTCCGGTTCCGCTTCCAGGAACTGCCGGACATCGTCTACAGCGAATCGCTGACCGGGGCCGTCTATATAGACGACCGCGACGACGTGTCCGTCTACCTGGAGGCTCTGGACCGGATGTGCGCACAAGCCGCACCCGCACCATCCACTGAGGCGTATCTCAGTGGCATTCGCAAGGAGATCTAGAAGATGACCGAAACCGCTATATACAACGGAATGCCGGCCACCCACCTGGGCGAGCACGGCTGGATGAAGCCCTGGAGCGGAGGCAACGGCGGAAACTGCGTCGAGGTCCTCAAGCTGCAGGACGGCAGGATCGCGGTCCGCCAGTCCACCGACCCCGAGGGGCCGGCGCTGGTGTACACCGTCTCCGAACTGTCCGCCTTCATCGAGGCGGCCAAGACCGGCGGCGCGGACTTCCTGCTCGCGTGACCCGCATCACCGCTGTACCGCAGTAACGCACGACCGCAGTAACGCACGACCGCAGTAACGCACGACCGCACCATCGCAGTACACAACATCGCAGTACACAGCACCAAGGTAAGTGGCATCAAAGTACGAACACCGCACCACCCACGTGACGGTGCACGGGACGTGTCCGGGCGCTGACCACGAATCCTGGTACAGTCCCGGTTCCGCCGTACGAGCAGCGCCCCGCCCCCACGGGCCTCACCCCCACAGGTCCTGCGGGTCCCTGCCACGAGGCGGAACCGGGCGTCGGGTGCCCCGCGCCCGACAGCCGATGAGTTCGCGCGGATTCGCCGCGCGCGGCGTCCGCGATCTGCGCGGCGACCGGCGGGACGGCCGGTCTGAGCCGGCATCGTCGGGCCCGGCCCCTATCTTGGGCACATGACCATTCAACGCATGGACAACGTCGGCATCGTCGTCGGCGACCTCGACGCCGCCATCGCCTTCTTCACCGCACTCGGCATGGAGCTGGAAGGCAGGATGCCGATCGAGGGAAGGTGGGCGGAAAAGGTCGTCGGGCTCGACGACATGCGAAGTGAGATCGCCATGATGCGGATCCCGAACGCCCAGGGCCGGCTCGAACTGGCGACATATCACACCCCGAAGGCGATCACCCCCGAGCCGGAGGTCACCCCGGCCAACACGCTCGGCCTGCACCGCGTCATGTTCGCCGTCGACGACATCGAGGACACCCTCGCCCGCCTGCGCCCACACGGCGCCGAACTCGTCGGCGAAGTGACGCGGTACGAGGACAGCTATCTGCTCTGCTATCTGCGCGGGCCGAGTGGAATCATCCTCGCGCTGGCCGAGCAACTGAACTGAGCTGAACCGAGCTGAACCGAATCGGGCACCGGCGCGCACGAGGCGGCCGCCCGCAAGCCCGTACCGCGCGAACCGCGCGAACCGCGCGAACCGCCGAGTCCAGAACCCGGATCTGCACCGAAGAATCCGAGGCGTTCTCACGTCTTGGTCGAGTCTTGGCAGTACACTGACTGACTTTTGACCCTACCCGCGAGTAGGTTGACGCGACGCAAGGCACTCCTCACTCAGTGTTCTCTGCCCCGGAGCGTCAGCCATGCGCCGTTCCCGAACCCACGCCCACCCGCGTACCCACATCCTCGCGGTCGCCGCAGCCGCGGGGGCACTCGTGCTCTCCGCGCTCGCCGGCCAGGCCCACGCCGCCGCGCCAGCCGGCCCCACCGACTACTGCGCCGGTCAGTGCTCCGACATCCTCCCGCCGGGGGAGAACGGAGCCGAAACCCTCGCCGACATCGTGCTGTTCAAGCTCTTCGGCATCCGTCCCGCGCACAACAACGACCAGCTGGGCAAATACGACAACCTGGTCACCGCGTACACGGGGTTGACGACCTCCCAGATCGACAACTTCTACAACGACTCCTCCTACGGCGTCCCCCCGGCGAACGTCGAACGCACCGAGACCCCGCAGGCCGGGGTCACCATCGTGCGCGACAGCGTCGGCATTCCGCACATCTACGGTCAGACGCGCGCCGAGACCGAGTTCGGGGCCGGATACGCCGGCGCCGAGGACCGGCTGTGGGTCATGGACCTGTTCCGGCACATCGGCCGGGCCGAGCTGACCTCGTTCGCCGGCGGCGCGCCGGCCAACCGCGCCCTGGAGCAGAACCTGTGGCGCTCCGCCCCCTACACCGAGGTCGACCTGCAGTCCCAGGTCGCCGCGCTGGCCGCGGAAGGCACCCGCGGCGCGCAGCTCAAGTCGGACATCGACGACTACCTCGCCGGCGTCAACGACTACATCGCGCTCGTGCGCGCCGGCAACGACTTCCCCGGCGAGTACGACCTGACCGGACAGCCGATGTCTGACTTCACCGAGACCGACGTGATCGCCATCGCCGCGGTGATCGGCGGCCTGTTCGGTAACGGCGGCGGCGGGGAGGTGCAGTCCGCGCTGGTCAAGCAGGCGGCCGAGGCCGCTTACGGGGTGAGCGAGGGCGACGCGATCTGGGCCGCGCTGCGCGAGCAGAACGACCCGGAGACCACGCTGACCCTGCACGCGGGGCAGAGCTTCCCCTACGGCGAGACCTCGGGAGCGGTCCGCGGCGTGGCGATGCCGGACAGCGGCAGCGTGTCAGGCGTCAACATCGTGCAGAACGCCACCGGTTCGGCGAGCGGCGCGGCCGCGAAGACCACGGCCTCCGCCAGGTCGGCCACCAGTGCCGCCGCCACCGCGGAGGCCGTGCGGAACGCGGACGCGAAACTCGCGGCCAGGCTGCCGGCCGCGCTGCGCGCGAAGGCGGCCGGCAAGCTCGGCTCGCTCAACGGCATTCACGACGACGGCGCGCTGCCCGGCCTGAACCTGCCGGCGCCCGGTCAGCAGCACCCCGGCATGTCCAACGCGCTGGTGATCTCCGCCGCCGACAGCGCCTCGGGCCATCCGATCGCCGTCTTCGGCCCGCAGACCGGGTACTTCGCCCCGCAACTGCTGATGCTGGAGGAGATCGAGGGACCTGGTTTGAGCGCACGAGGGGCCTCCTTCGCCGGGCTGAACCTGTATGTGGAGCTTGGCCGTGGCCCTAGCTACTCCTGGAGCGCCACCTCCAGTGAACAGGACACCACCGACACGTACGCCGTCACCCTGTGCAACCCGGACGGTTCGACGCCGAGCACGAGTTCGACCTCGTACCTGTTCCACGGCGTGTGCACCCCGATGGACAGACTGGTCCGGCACGACTCGTGGAGCCCCACCGTCGCCGACACCACCGCGGCCGGTTCCTACGACCTGACGATGTACCGGACCAAGTACGGGCTCGTCGAAGACACCGCGACGATCAGCGGTGTCCCGGTCGCGTACACGTCGCTGCGTTCGACCTACATGCACGAGGCCGATTCCGCGATCGGCTTCCAGATGTTCAACGACCCCGGCGTCATGTCCACCCCGCAGGGCTTCGAGAGCGCTGCCTCGAACATCGGCTACGACTTCAACTGGTTCTACGTCGACTCCGCTCATGCCGCGTACTTCAACTCGGGGCTGAACCCGGTGCGCGCCTCCGGGACCGACCCGAACCTGCCGATGTGGGGCACCGCCGCGGACGAATGGCAGGGCTGGAATCCGGCGGACAACACGGCCGACTACACCCCGCCCTCGGCGCACCCGAACTCGGTCGACCAGGACTACTACGTCAGCTGGAACAACAAGCAGGCCGTGGACTACAGCGCCGCCGACGGCAACTTCAGCTGGGGGCCGGTGCAGCGCTCCGACCTGCTCGACCAGGGCGTGAAGGCGTACCTGGCCACCGGGGCCAGGTTCACCCGCCCCGCGCTGGTGCAGGTGATGGAGCGGGCCGCGGTGACGGACCTGCGCGGCAGGCAGGTGCTGCCGCTGCTGCTCCAAGTGATCAACAGCCAGCCGGTCACCGACCCGGGCCAGCAGGCCCTGGTCAACGAGCTGACGGCCTGGCTCGACGCCGGCGCGACCCTCACGCCGACCGCGTCCGGGTCGAAGACCTATCAGAACGCCGCCGCGATCCAGGTCTTCGACGCCTGGTGGCCGCTGCTGGTCCAGGCCGAGTTCCAGTCCGGCATGGGCACAGGCCTCTTCAACGCCCTGCTCGGCGCCATGCAGGCCAACGAGTCCCCGTCGGGTGGCCAGCAGCTGTCCGCGGGCGCGTCGGGGTCCTCGAACCAGGCGCAGCCCCATAAGGGCTCTTCGTTCCAGTTCGGCTGGTGGGGCTACGTGAGCAAGGACCTGCGCGGCGTGCTCGGGCGGAGCGTCTCCGATCCGCTGCCGGTGAAGTACTGCGGCGGCGGCAGCCTGTCCGCGTGCCGCGGCGCGCTGCTCAGTTCCCTGACCCAGGCGGCGGCCGAGTCGGCATCGACCGTGTACTCGGGCGACTCGACGTGCTCGGCCGGCGACCAGTGGTGCGCCGACAGCATCATCCAGGACCCGCTCGGCGGCATCACCGACGGCCCGACGAACTGGCAGAACCGGCCCACCTTCCAGCAGGTCGTGGAGTACCCCTCCGGACCGTGAGCGCGGCGCAGACCAGCGCGATGACACCCGGCCCGGGCCTCGACGTAGGCCCGGGCCGGGTGTCGTTTCGCCCTTCGCCCTTCGCCCTTCGCCCTTCGCCGACGCTGGCGGCAGCGGCAGCGGCAGGCGGAGCACGATTTCACCGACAACTATTTTTGTCTTGACAGAAAGAGTCGTCGGTGTGACCCTGGGGCCATGTTCGAGGTGACGGTGATCGAGGACCCGGCCGCGGCCGAGGCGGCCCTGGACCCCACGCGGGCCCGGCTGCTGGCCGAACTGGCCGAACCCGGCTCGGCGACCACGCTGGCCGCACGGGTCGCGCTGCCCAGGCAGAAGGTGAACTACCACCTGCGCGAGCTGGAACGGCACGGCTTGGTGGAACTGGTCGAGGAGCGGCGCAAAGGCAACGTCACCGAGCGGGTGCTGCGCGCCACCGCCGCGTCCTACGTGATCTCTCCGGTCGCGCTGGCCGCGGTGCAGCCGGACCCGGGACGCGCGCCCGACCGGCTCTCCGCCCACTGGCTGCTCGCGCTCGCCGCCAAGCTGGTGCGCGACGTGGGCGAACTGCTGATCGGCGCGTCGCGCGAAAGCAGGCCGGTGGCCACCTTCGCCCTGGACGGCGAGGTGCGCTTCGCCTCGGCGGCCGACCGCGCCGCCTTCGCGACGGAACTGGCCGCCGCGGTGGCGGGCCTGGTGAGCAAGTACCACGACGAATCGGCCCCGCGCGGCCGGCCGCACCGGGTGGTCGTGGCCGTGCACCCCGCGATCAAACCGGGCGGGCGGAACCCGGACGCGGCCGGGGCGACGGGTGACGAAGAAGTCTCTCCGACTGCGCATGACACGCGAGAAGCGCAAGGCGGACAAGAAGTGCGGACGATCGAGGAGCCCCTGAGATGACACACGAATTCGAACTGAGCGAGCAGATCGGGTTGGCGGCCACCCCCGAACAGGTCTGGGACGCGATCGCCACCGGACCCGGCATCGACTCCTGGTTCATGGGCCGCAGCGAGATCGAGGCCCGCGAGGGCGGGCGCGGCCGGACGGACATGGGCGGATTCGTCGTCGAGTCCACGGTCACCGCCTGCGACCCGCGCAAGCGTTTCGCCTACCGCGGCGACCCCGCGCCGGACGGCGCCTTCCACGCCTTCGAGTATCTGATCGAGGCGCGCGAAGGCGGCAGTACCGTGCTGCGGTTCGTGCACAGCGGCTTCCTCGGCGACGACTGGGAAGCAGAGTACGACGCCCTGCGCAAGGGCGACCCGATGTACCTGCACAAACTCGCCCAGTACGTCCGGTACTTCCCCGGCCGCTACGGCGCGCCGATCTCCGGCTTCGCCGGTCAACGGTCCGACAAGGAGCGGGTGTGGGAGCTGTACCGCGCCGGTCTCGGCCTCACCGACCCGGTCGCCGTCGGCGACCGGGTGCACCTGACCCCGGGCGGTCTCACTGCGCTCGACGGCGAGGTGACCTACGTCAGCGAGGACTTCCTCGGGGTGCGCGCGGCGGACGGCTTCTACAGCTTCATCCACGGCTACCAGGGCGCGCTGGTCATCGGCCACCACGTCTACGGCGAACCCGGTCAGCCCGCACCGGACGTCAAGGCCCTCCAGGGCGCCTGGCAGACCTGGCTCGCCGCGACTTTCGCATAACGCGGACCGCGCGCCGGGCGACCACCAGGCCCGAGATCGCCGGCCGGCATCGCCGGCCACAGTGCCGCCCGGATCGCCGCGCGCGACCCGGGCGGCCGCAGATCGCGTCGCGTCCGCCGTCCCGCAAACCGCGGGAAAACGCCCTGCCGCGTGCGTAACGGCGCTGATCGCGGGCAACGAGAGAGGTGGCCGTCGCACGATGGCCTGACCGCCGGGTTGCTGAGATTCTGGCAATGAGAACGGAAAGGCTCGGGCACGGTGGTCCACGGCGGGCGGGTGACCTTGTTAGCCTGGCGAACGTGCCCAAGCTGCATGCTCCGAACGGCCGTATAGTCCTGCTAGGTCCAGGCACCGGCGACGAGGTGACGCAGATCGACCCGAGCAACGTCTCAGTGCGGGGTACGGCGCCGGAACAGGACGCGGCCTCCGGCGACGCCGGCCCGGGCGACGACGCGCCCGCGGGGCGACACCACCCGCACCGACTGCTGCACGGCGGGCACCACCAGCACAATCCGGACTTCCCGGACGAGATCGCCGGGATCGAGAAGCACGGCGCCCTGATCGACCGCGCCGGCAAGCCCACCGCCGGGCCCGGCACGCGCGCCGGGGCCGCGGATGCGCCGCCCGCGGGCGCCGGCCGGCCGCAGAGCGCAACCGAACCGCCGCCCGCGATCGTCGCAGAGTCCGTGATCGCGGCGGAGGCAGTCATGGGCGGCGGCGGGCCGGCGGCGCCGGGGACGTGGCATCCCGGCGAGCAGGCACCGCAGCAGCCCCGGGCGGGCGCGCTGCGGCGGACCTACCGCCTGGTGCGCGAACTGGTCACCGAGACCTATCGCCGCGGCGTCGAGATCGAACTGATGCACCGCGCCTTCGGCTTCGCCGCCCTCGGCTTCGTCACGCTCGTCCCGCTGCTGATCGTGGTCGCCGCCGCGGCGCCGCTCAACGGCCGCACCTTCCCGGAGTGGGCGATCGCCGGGCTCGGCCTGTCCGGCCGGGCGGCGAAGGCGGTCAACGGCCTGTTCGGTCCGACGGCGAAGGTGCTGTCCACCACCACCGCGCTGAGCGTCGCGGTGCTGGCGGTCTTCGGTCTCTCCTTCGTCTCGGTGGTGCAGACCGGGATGGCGCGGGTCTGGGAACTGCCCGCGGCGCGGCTGCTCTCGGTGTGGCGGCAGGCGATCTGGCTGGCCATGCTGGTCGGGCTGCTGCTGGTCGGCGCGGACCTGGTCGCGTTCCTGCAAGGCGGCTGGTTCGTCACGACGGTGCGGTGGTGCGCCACGGCCGGCGGTTCGCTGGTGTTCTTCTGGTGGACCCAGCACTTCCTGTTGGAGAGCCGGGTGCCGTGGCGGGCGCTGCTGCCCGGCGCGGTGCTCACCGTCGCCGGGCTGGTGGGCCTGCGGCTGTTCTCGGCGTTGATCTTCGGCCCGATGATCGTGTCCAGCGCCCTGACCTACGGGTCGATCGGCGCGGTTCTGATCGTGGTCTCCTGGCTGATCGGTATCGGGTACGTGATAATCGGCGCGGCTCTGGTGGGCCGGGTGATCTACGACACGTGGGGAGGCGGCCGGGCGTGAGCGACCTATCGCCGCACGAACGTTTCGACCGGCTCGTCGGCGAACTGCTGGAGCGGCCCGGGATCAGCTACGGCGGCGACGAGCCGGGCGCCGCCAACCGCTTCGGCGCGAACGCGCTGAAGACGGGCGGCAAGATCTTCGCGATGCTGGTACGCGGCAGCCTCGTGCTGAAGCTGCCGCGCGGGCGGGTGGACGCCCTGGTCGACGCCGGGGAGGGCACGCGCTTCGATCCGCGCGGCGGGCGGCCCATGACCGAGTGGCTGGTGCTCGATCCCGGCTCCACGCTCGACTGGTCGCCGTTGGCAGACGAGGCGATGCAGTATGTCGGCGCCGTGAACGCGAAGGCCGCCGGCGCGAAGGCCCGCATGAACGCCGCCGGCGCTCGTGCGGCCGCGGCCGCTCCGGTCAGCCGAGGCGCGCGCGCTCCGCGTCGGTGAGCGCGGTCTCCCGGCCGAGGAAGGTGAGCGGGCCCGGATCCGCGACGGTCAGCTCCCGGAAACCGATCCGGTCATAGAAGGCGCGCGCCGAGGTGTTCGCGGTGAGCATCGACAGGTGCACGCGCGGTGCGCCGGCGGCGGCCAGTGCGTCGAACAGCGTGTAGGCCAGCAGGCGGCCGTAGCCGCGGCCCTGATAATCCGGCAGCAGGTCGATGTGCAGGTGCGCCGGATAGTCCGCCAACTCGGGGACGATCATCCGCTCCGGCCAGTGCAACAGCGCCGCCATCTGCTCGTCGCGGGTCGCCGGTTCGCCCGTCGGCGCCGGATGCCGCTCGGCCACCAGCGGCAGCCACCGCTCGCGGAACTGCCTGACGAAGCGCGCCGTGTCCGATGTGCCCAGGATGTAGCCGACCGCGCGGGCGCCGTCGTCGAGCACGAACGCCAGGTGCGGCTCAAGGTGGGCATACGGTGCGGCGAAGATGTCCGGCATGAGTTCCTGGTCGTCATAGAGCTGACGCGCATCGCCTCCCGCTTCCGCCGTGCGCATACAGATATCGAACATCGCCGCGCGGTCGTCCTCGCGATACAGGCGAATGCGGGGCGCGGCAGGCGTCGGAACGTTGTCGTCTCGGTCTTGACTCATGCAGATCATCATCCCAGCACGGTGCTCCCATCCGCGCGGTTACCCGTCGCAGCTCACGCATTCCCGCGGGACGCCGTGTAGGCGAGATGTAGGCGCGGCCTATCAGACTGTGTTCGGAGCGTCGGTGTGGCGTGAGCACGGGGCATGCCACACCGACGCAGTCGGCGTAACATTCCGCCATGGCCGCTGTAGACGGGGTATCCAGCGACGACAAGACGCCAACCGACGACACCACCACCGAAGCCAAGAACGCTGAGACGCACGTGCTCGTGCTCGGACCGGTCGGGCTCGGCCGGCCGTTTCGCGCGCCTTCCTCGAACATCCTGCGCGCGGTGCTCGCCGCGCTCGCCCTGGCCGGTCCGGGCGGCCTTTCGGCGGGAGAGCTGTTCGAGACGGTCTGGGGTTCCCGCGACGCCCGCTCCATGGACTCCACCCTGACCGTGAACATCCACCGGCTGCGCCAATGGCTGCGAACCGCGGCCTACGGCAAGGTATCCGTGACGCGCACGACGACCGGTTACGCGCTCCACCTCGCCGACGGCGAGGTGGACGCCGACCGGTTCCTCAGGCAGGTCGAGGCCGCCGAGACGCTGGAGACCGCCGCGAAAGCGGGCGCGCTCGGCGAGGCGCTGAGCCTCTGGCGCGGCCCGGCGCTCGCGGACGTGCCGGACGGCAGCGCCGACCAGGCCGCGGTCATGCGCCTGGAACTGCGCAGGGTCACCGCCGTGGTCGAGTACGCCCGGGCCCTGCTCGGCATCGGGCAGGCGGAGCAGGCGGTGCACGCGCTCAGCCCGCTGGTCGAGACGTATCCGCTGGACGAGCGCGTGATCGGTGCGTGGATCGAGTCGCTGGCCGCCACCGGACGGCAGGCCGACGCGCTCGACGCCTACGAACGGCTGCGGCTGCGGCTGCGCGACGAGATAGGTGCGGACCCGGGCCGCGCGCTGAGCCAGGCGCTCACACGCGTACTGCGACAGGAGATCGCGCAGCCGGTGGCCGAGGACCTGGACGAGTCCCCGCCGGCCGGGCGCCACACCGTGCTGACTCCGGCGCAACTGCCGGCCGACACCTTCGCGTTCACCGGACGCGGCGCCGCGCTCGCGCGCTTGGAGGCGCTGACGCGAGACGAGGAGACACCCGGGCACCACTTCCGCATCGCCACGGTCACCGGTGCGGGCGGCATCGGCAAGACCGCGCTCGCCATCCACTGGGCACGCCACGCCTCCGCGTTCTTCCCCGACGGTCAGCTTTACGCGAACCTGCACGGCTTCTCCGCGACGCCGCCCGAGCGGCCGATCGACGTGCTCGGCCGGTTCCTGCGCGCGCTCGGCGTCGCCGGCGGCAGCGTGCCCGTGGACGTGGAGGAGGCCGCCGCGCTCTACCGGTCGCTGCTGGTCAATCGCAGCGTACTGATCGTTTTGGACAACGCCGCCGACGCCGCGCAGGTACGCCCGCTGCTGCCCGGTGCCGAGACCTGCCGGGTGCTGATCACCAGCCGGGACCGGCTCGACGGCCTGGTGGCCCTGGACGGCGCGCATCCGGTCGGCCTCGACGTGCTCAGCGAACGCGAGTGCGTCGAACTGCTCACCCGGATCCTGGGGGAGGCGCGCGCCGCCGCCGAACCCGAGACCCTGCTGGAGCTGGTGCGCGCCTGCGCCCGGCTGCCGCTGGCACTGCGGATCGCCGCCGCGCAGCTGGTCATCCGCCCGCAGCGCCCGATCGCGGAACTGGTCGGGCAGCTGGCTGCGGCCAGGCTCGACGCCCTGACGCTGGTCGGCGACGAGTCCAGCCAACTGCGCGCGGTCTTCGACCTCTCCTACGTGCGGCTCGATCCGCAGGCCCGGCGGTTGTTCCGGATGCTCGGCGCCATCCCCGCGGTGGACCTGAGCGCTCAGTCCGCGGCGGTGCTGCTGGAGTGCGCGGCCGAAGAAGCGGAGCGGGCCCTCGGCCGGCTCACCGCCGCGCACCTGCTCACCGTCCACCTGCCGACCAGGTACGACTGCCACGACCTGCTGCGCGACTACGCCGGAGAACTCTCGCGCGCCGAGGACCCGGCGGCCGAGCGGGAAGCCGCGGCACACCGCCTGGCCGACTGGTACGAGGCCGGCGTCACGCACGCGGTCGAGAAGGTGTACCCCGACCGCGACCGGCTGCCCGACCGCGGTCCGGCCCGCGTCGCGGCCGCCGCCGGCGAGGACACCGGTGACGCCCTCGACTGGCTCCGGGTCGAGCACCGCAACCTGCTGGCCGTCATCGCGCACGCCGCCGAGCACGGCCCGCACTCGAACGCCTGGCGGATGGCGCTGGAGCTGCGGCCGCACTTCTACGCCGCCGAACTGCACGGCGACTGGTTCGCCGTGGTCGCCTCGGCGCGCCGCGCCCTGGAACGCGAACCCGGCGTGCTCGGTGACGCGGCCGTGCACGTGATGCTCGGGGACGTGGCGCAACTGCGCGGCCAAAGCGCCGCCGCGATCGAGGAGTACACGCACGCTCGCGCCGCCGCCGAGCAGGCCGGGTGGACCATCGGCGCGGCGATGGCGTCGATGCGGCTGGGCCTTGGGCACTTCGACGTCGGGGAGCTGGAGGCCGCACGGGCCTGCTTCGAGCGCAGTCTGCGGTGGTACCGGGAGAGCGGCTCGAAGTTCGGCGTGGCGCGCGCGATCGGCAACCTCGGCCTGGTGCACTGCGACACCGGCCCGCTGCGCAAGGCGATCGAGCTGCTCAAGCAGTACGACGAATCGAGGGCGGAACTCGGCTTCGCCCGCGCCCGCGCGCAGAGCCTGTGTGCGCTCGGCTACGCGCATTGGCGGGCCGGCGAGTTCGCCGAGGCGCGGCGGCTGCTCGACACCGCGCTGGAACTGGCCGAGACCAGCGGGGAGACGCGCAGCGCCCGCCTCGCGCACTGCGACCTGGTCGCCCTGCACTGCGCGCTGGGCGACTACGCGCGCGCCCGCTATCACGCCACGCTGGCCGAGTCGCTCGGCGCGCAGGCCGGTACGCCGCGCGCCATGACGCAGACCGCCTTCGCCTGGGGTCTGATCCACGAGGGCGAGCGGGACTACGCGCGAGCACTCGAACACTACGACGAGGTGTTGCGCAGTGCCCTGGGCCACGGTGACTCGGACCACGAACTGTGCGCGCTGCTCGGCGGCGCGTCCGTGCGGCGGATGCTCGGCGCGCTGAAGGAGTCGCTGCATCAGGCGCAGCAGGCCCTCGTGCTCAGCCACGAGCGCGGCTGTCGGCTGTTCGAGGCGCAGGCGCTGGTGGAGCTGGCCGAGACGCACCTGGCGCTGGGTCACCTGGATCGGGCGCGGCAGAACGCGCAGCGGGCGGTGGAGCTGGCCGGGGAGGTGGGCTACCGGCTCGCGCTGGCCAAGGCGCTGCGCGCGCTCGGCGACATTCTGCGCCACGCCGAGGGGGAGCAGGCGGCGCTGCCGAACTGGCGCGCCGCGCACGCCGTGTTCGCCGAGCTCGGCTCGCCCGAGGCGCGGCGGCTCGCGGTGCACGGCGTGTGACCGGCGGCCCCGGCGCCGGAGCGGCAGCACGCATACCCGACCGTCTCAGGCCACGCCGAAGTCCAGCCGGTCGCCCATCGCGGCCACGTCCTCGCTGATCCGCGCCGCCGTCTCGACCAGCTCGGGCAACACCGTCGCGCGCGCGGTCTCGGCGTCGATGCGGCCCGCGTGCATGGAGACGTTGACGGCCGCGACCACGCGGCCGCGGCGATCCTTGATCGGGGCCGCCACGGACCGCAGTCCCTCCTCAAGCTCCTGATCCACCAGCGCGTAGCCGTCGGCCGCGGCCGCGGCCAGGATCGCCGTCAGCTCCCGGGGATCGGTGACCGTGAAGCGCGTCAAGGGCCTCAGATCCAGCTCTGCTATCAGGGCACTGCGAGCTGGTTCGGGCAGACCCGCCAGCAGCACGCGGCCCATTGAGGTCGCATAGGCCGGGAACCGCGTGCCCACGGTGATCGCGACCTGCATGATCCGGCTGGTGGCCACGCGCGCGACGTAGGCGATCTGCGGCCCGCGCAGCACCGCGACCGACGCGGACTCGCGCACGCGTCGGCTGAGCCGCAGCAGATGCGGATGCACCACTTCCTCGGCGCCGCGGCCGCACAGCCGGGCGTACCCGAGTTCGAGCACTGCCGGCAGCGGCTCGAACAGCCGTCCCTGCTCGTCCGGGCAGCCGGCGTATCCCTGCGCCGACAAGGTGATCAATGCCCTGCGAACGGTGGCGCGGGGCAGCCCGGTGGCCTGTGCGACCGCGCTGAGGGTCATCCCGCCGCGATGATCCCCGAGCCGCACCAGAACCTCCAGACCGCGAGCCAGGGAGCGAAGATACTGCGCGCCGAGGTCGTGTTTGGGCCCGTCCACCGGCGCCGCGCCCGCGGGCGGGCGGTCCGCCCGGCGCTCGGCCGGCTGCGGCAGGTTCGCCGCGAGTAGCGCCACCTGCATCGACGCGGCGGTGCTGCGCAACCGCCCGAGGGCGAAGTCGCGCAGCGAATGCGCTGAGTGCCTGCTGGTGTGGCTCACCACGCTCACCGCAGCCCGGGCCACGCCGCCCGCCCGATCCCCGATGGGGACCGCGACGGCGACCAGCCCCGGTTCCAGCAGTTGGTCGTCCAGCGCCCAGCCGTCCCGCGCCGCCGCGGCGATCCGCTGGTCGAACCCTGATTCGTCCGGGCCCGGCTCGGCGAACAGGGCGCCCGGGGCGCAGCGCGAGGCCGCGAGCACGTCGCCGACCCGGAACGTCGGCACCATGGTGCGCCGCCGCGGGACCTGCACGACGAAGCGCACGCCGCCCCGGTCCGGCACCGCCACCGACACCGACTCGTCCAACTCGTCCGCGAGCCGCACGGCAAGCGGTTCGAGCGCCTGCGTCACACCGCTGGCAGCGAGATACGCGTCGCCGAAGCGCATCGCGCGCGGCGCGAGCACCACCTCGCGCCCATCGGCGCGCAGGTAGTCCAGACACGTGAGAGTGCTCAGGACCCGGTCCACGGTCGAGCGCGCGAGACCGGTCTCCCGAACCAGATCCCCGGGACGCACCGTATCGCGCGGGCTCGCGCACACCGCACGCAGCACCGCGAGACCGCGCTCCAGCGGCGCGACGCGCTCGTGCGGACCCTCGGCCACCGCCTCGCTCCCTTCCGGCGCTCCCGGGCCGTGCGCCCGTCCGCCCGTTGACAAGCCGGAGGCGGGGACGGAGACTCGGGGGCAGCCGGTTTTGAACTTTAGTTCACCAGGCGAACACATTCAAGGTGGGAGCGGCGGATGGACAAGACGGCGGCCTCAGCCGCGGCGGCGGTGGCCGACATCCGGGACGGCGCCTCGATCGCGGTGGGCGGCTTCGGCCTCAGCGGCGTGCCGAACGTCCTGATCGACGCCCTGTTCGAGGCGGGCGCGAGCGGGTTGTCCGTGGTGTCGAACAACTGCGGTGTGGACGGCGGCGGCCTCGGCGTGCTGCTCGCCGCGCGCCGCATCGACCGCGTCACCGGTTCCTACGTGGGCGAGAACAAGGAATTCGCCCGCCAGTACCTCGCCGGCGAACTGGAGGTCGAGTTGATCCCGCAGGGCACGCTGGCCGAGCGGCTGCGCGCGGGCGGGTGCGGCATCCCGGCCTTCTACACCCCCGCGGGCGTCGGAACGCAGGTCGCCGAGGGCGGGCTGCCGTGGCGCTACGCCCCGGGCGGTTCGGTGGCGCTCTGCTCGCCGCCCAAGGAGGTGCGCGAGTTCGGCGGAGCGCAGTACGTGCTCGAATACGGGATCGTCACCGACTACGCGCTCGTCCACGCGGCCAAGGGCGACCGGCACGGCAACCTGCTGTTCGCCAAGTCCGCGCGCAACTTCAACCCGCTCGCCGCGATGGCCGGGCGGATCACCGTCGCCGAGGTGGAGGAACTGGTCGAGCCCGGCGTCCTCGATCCCGACGAGGTGCACCTGCCCGGGGTCTTCGTCCAGCGCGTCGTCGCGCTCACCGCGCGGCAGGCCGCGGACAAGCGGATCGAGAAGCGCACCGTCCGCACCGTCCGCACCGGCTCCGCCGAGACCCCGGCAGGCTCCTGATGCCGTGGACCCGCGACCGCATGGCCGCCCGCGCGGCCGCCGAACTCGCCGACGGCGAGTACGTGAACCTCGGCATCGGCCTGCCGACCCTCATCCCGAACCACCTGCCCGCCGGCGTGCACGTCACCCTCCAGTCGGAGAACGGGATCCTCGGCGTCGGACCGTACCCGGCCGCCGACGAGGTGGACCCGGACCTGATCAACGCGGGCAAGGAGACCGTCACGGTACTGCCGGGCGCGGCCTTCTTCGATTCGGCCCTGTCCTTCGGCATGATCCGCGGCGGCCACATCGACACCGCGGTCCTCGGCGCGATGCAGGTCAGCGAACGCGGCGACCTGGCCAACTGGATGATCCCCGGAAAGCTGGTCAAGGGCATGGGCGGGGCCATGGACCTGGTGCACGGCGCGAGGCGTGTCATCGTGCTGATGGAGCACACCGCGAGAGACGGCACGCCGAAGCTGCTCGAACGCTGCACGCTCCCGCTCACCGGCAGCGGCTGCGTGCACCGGATCATCACCGACCTCGGCGTCCTGGACGTGACCGACAAGGGCTTGCGCCTGGTCGAGACCGCGCCCGGGACCAGCGCCGAGGAGCTGGCCGCGCAGACCGCGGCCACCGTCATCGTCCCCTGATGCGCACGCAGGAGGTGCCCGTGTCGAGCGAACCGCCCGCCGAGACGCAGTCCGACATCGATGCCGAGATCGAGGCGCTGCGCAAGGCGGCAGCCGCACGCGGACTGTCACACCCGGACCGCGACTATCCGCCCTACCGCAGCAGCATTCTGCGGCACCCGAGAGCGGCGCCCGTCGAGATCACCGATCCGGAGGCGGCCGAGCTGTCCGGCCCGGTGTTCGGCGCCGGGGACGTCACCGCGCTCGACGCGGACCTGACCCGCAGGCACCGGGGCGAACCGCTCGGCGAGCGCATCACCGTCAGCGGACGGGTCCTGGACCGCGCCGGGCGCCCGATCCGCGGCCAGCTCGTGGAGATCTGGCAGGCCAACGCCTCCGGGCGTTACGCCCACCAGCGCGACCAGCACCCGGCGCCGCTCGACCCGAACTTCACCGGCGTCGGCCGCTGCCTCACCGACGACCACGGCCGCTATCAGTTCACGACGATAAAACCGGGACCGTACCCGTGGCGCAACCACCTCAACGCCTGGCGGCCCGCGCACATCCACTTCTCGCTGTTCGGCGCCGCCTTCACCCAGCGGTTGATCACGCAGATGTACTTTCCCGGCGACCCGCTGTTCGGCTATGACCCGATCCTGCAGTCGGTCACCGACGAGGCGGCACGCGCACGCCTGGTGGCCGGATACGAGCACGGCCGGTCGGTGCCGGAGTACTCGATGGCTTACACCTGGGACATCGTGCTGGACGGTCCGCGCGCGACCCTTTTCGAGCGGCCCGAAGCTGAAGAGGAGCGCCGCTGATGACGATGCTGCCGGCCACCCCGTCCCAGACCATCGGGCCCTTCTACGGTTATGCGCTGCCGTTCGCCCGTGGCGGCGACATGGCGTCGGATGCGCATCCTGAGGCCGTGACCGTGCACGGTTACGTGCTCGACGGCGAGGGTGCGCCGATCCCGGACGCGCTGCTGGAGTTCTGGCAGCCGGCCCCGGACGGCTCGCTGACCGGCGCTCCCGGTTCGCTGCGCACCGACCCGACCACCGGCGTCCTGCTCGGGCGCGACCACACCGGGTTCACGGGCTTCGGCCGCGTCCCCACGGACGCCGACGGGCACTACGCGCTGCGCACACTGACACCCCCCGCGGTCGGCAAATCAGCACCCTATCTCTCTGTGTGCCTGTTCGCCCGCGGGCTGCTGCACCATCTCTACACCCGCGTCTACTTCCCCGAGCACGAGGCCGCGCAGGCCGCCGACCCGCTGCTCGCCGCGCTGCCGCCGCGACGGCGCGCCACGCTGGTCGCCCGCGGGCAAGGACCGCGCAGTTACCGCTTCGACGTGCGTATTCAGGGAGGTGACGGCGATGGGGCCGATGCCGAGACGGTATTCCTCGCCTTCCCCCTGGGATGACGACCCGCCGGGCACGTTGCTCGCCGCTGAATCCGCGCTGGCGCGGGCGCAGGCCGAGCTGGGCCGCATCCCGCGGGCCGCCGCCGAGGCGATCGAACAGGCGACCCGGCAGGGCTACGACTACGACGAGATCCGAGCCCTCGGCCAGGAACGCGCGACCGTCGTCGTGCCCTTGGGCGAGGCCATCCGGGCGCGCCTGCCCGCGGAACACCACGAGCACCTGCACCGTCCCGCGACGAGCCAGGAAATCATCGACACGGCTCTGATGCTCCAGGCCGCGCGCACCCTCGGCCCGGTCACCGCGCTGCTGGACCGGTGCGCCGAGAGCCTCGGCGGCCTGACGCGGCGGTTCGGGGACACGCACCAGCGCGCACGCGCCTTGCTGCAGCCCGCGCTGCCCAGCACCTTCGGCAACCTGCTGGGCTCCTGGCGGTCAGCCGTCGATGACGCGCGTTCACATCTGCACGCGGTGCGGGAGCGCGGTCTGGCGGTGCAACTCGGCGGTCCAGTCGCAGACCTCGACGACCCGAGGCTGGTCCAGGCCTTCGCCGAATCGCTCGGGCTCACCGCGCCGGGCCGCGCCTGGCACACCGTGCGCACGCGCGTGGTGGACCTGGCCGCCGCGCTCGGCCTTACCGTCGGGGTGCTCGGGAAGATCGGCGCGGACGTGATCGTGTTGTCCCAGGCCGAAGTCGGCGAACTGGCGCAGGGAGCGGCGGGCCGTTCGTCGTCGATGCCCGACAAACAGAACCCGGCCCGCGCGGTCCAGCTGGTGGCGCTCGCCGCACGCGCCCCCGGGCTCGTCGCCACGGTGTTCGCGGCGCTGCCGCAGGAGCTGCAACGGGCAGCGGGCCGTTGGCAGGCCGAGGACGCGACGGTCAGGGAACTGCTCGTGCTCGCCGGTGAGGCGGCGCACCACGCGGCCATCCTCTTGGAGGGGCTGGTCGTCCACCCCGACCGGATGAAAGCGAACCTCGATGCCTGATCCCGCCCTCCTGCACCACCGCCGCGACGGCGGTCCGCTCGACGGCGGCGCCGCGGGCGGCGGGCCGCACGCCGGCCGCGTCCCGCTGATCCTCGGCCCGTCCCTCGGCACCAGCCTGCGTCTCTGGGACGAAGCGGTGCCCGCGCTCGCGGCCGACCGCGTCGTGATCCGCTACGACCTGCCCGGCCACGGCGCGAGCCCGGCCGAAGCCCTACCGGACCTGTCCGCCGGCGCGACCCGCGTCGCAGACCTCGCACAAGCCGTGCTGCGGCTGGCCGACGCGCTCGGCATCGACCGCTTCGACTACGCCGGCGTTTCGCTCGGCGGCGCGATAGGCGCCTGGCTCGCGGTGCACCATCCGCGCCGGGTCCGCTCGCTCGCGCTGATCTGTACCTCCGCCCGGTTCGGCGATACGGCGCAGTGGCGCGAGCGGGCGAAGCTGGTGCGCGACGAGGGAACAGGGCCGGTTGCCGACGCCGCGCCGGGGCGCTGGTTCCGTGCGCCCTTCGCCGCCTCCGGCGCGCCGATCGCCGCCGCGCTGCTGGAGGACCTGCGCACCGCCGACCCGGCCGGATACGCAGCCTGCTGCGACGCGCTGGCCGGCTTCGACCTGCGCGGCGATCTGGCCGCCGTGGCCGCGCCGACGCTCGTCGTGGCGGGGCGCGACGATGTCAGCACCCCGGTGCCCCACGCGCGCGAACTGGCCGACGGGATCCCGGCCGCGAGCCTGCTCGAACTGGCCGCCGCCGCGCATCTCGCCGTCGCGGAGCGGCCGCACGCGGTCGCACGGGCCCTGCGCGACCACTTCGCAGACGTCGAATGCACGGATGCCGAATACGACGCCGAATACACGTGTGCCGAACCCGCGGGCACGGCGGCCCGCGCCCCGGCGATTTCGCGTTCCGATGCAGCGCACGCCGCGGGCATGTCCGTCCGCCGCGCCGTCCTCGGAGACGAGCACGTGGACGCCGTCGTCGCGCGGACCACCGCGTTCACCGCCGACTTCCAGGACTTCATCACCCGATACGCGTGGGGCGGGATCTGGACCCGGCCCGGTCTCGAGCGGCGAACCCGCAGCGCGGTCACGCTGACCGCGCTCGTCGCGCTCGGGCACCACGACGAGTTGGCCATGCACGTGCGCGGCGCGTTGCGCAACGGGCTGAGCCGCGACGAGCTCGCCGAGATCCTGCTGCAGACCGCGGTCTACTGCGGGGTGCCAGCTGCCAACGCGGCCTTCGCCGTCGCGCAGCGCGCGCTCGCGCAACTGGACGGCGCCGAAGACCAGAAACCAGAGCACTGATGGATCACCGAAGGACCATGGGGAGGGCGATGTGCGCACCAGCGTCGGCATCATAGGCGCCGGGCCGGCGGGCCTGCTGCTCGCGCACCTGCTGCGGCAGGCCGGGATCGACAACGTCGTGCTGGAGAACCGCACCCGCGCGTACGTCGAGCACCGGCAGCGCGCCGGGGTGCTGGAACAGAACACCGTCGACGTGCTGCGCGCCTCGGGCGCCGGCGAGCGGATGGACCGGGTCGGCCTGCGGCACGACGGCATCGAGCTGCGCTTCGCCCGCGAGGCCCACCGCGTCGACTTCCCCACGCGCACCGGCGGCCGCAGCGTGATGGTGTACGCGCAGACCGAGGTCGTCAAGGACCTGATCCAGCTCGCGCAGCAGCGCGACGGCAGGGTGCTGTTCGAGGCTGAGGCTTTCGCGATCGAGCACACCGAGACCCTGCGACCGGTCATCCGCTACCGGCATGAGGGCGCCGAGCACGCACTGGAGTGCGACGTCGTCGCGGCCTGCGACGGTTTCCACGGAATCGGGCGCCGCTCGGTCCCGCCCGGCCGGTTGAACACATACGAGCGCGAATACCCGTTCGCCTGGCTCGGCATCCTCGCCGACGTCCCGCCCTCCTGCGACGAGCTGATCTATGCCAACCACGAACGCGGATTCGCCTTGCACAGCATGCGCTCCCCGCACGTCAGCCGCCTGTATCTCCAGGTCGCGCCGGATGAGGACCTGAACGCCTGGCCGGACGAGCGGATCTGGGCCGAACTGGACACCCGGTTCGAGCTGCCCGGCTGGCGCCTGGAGCGCGGCCGCATCACGGAGAAGGGCATCACCCCGATGCGCAGCTTCGTGGCCGAGCCGCTGCGCCACGGCCGCCTCTTCCTCGTCGGTGACGCGGCGCACATAGTGCCCCCGACCGGCGCCAAGGGCCTCAATCTCGCCGCCGCCGACGCGACGCTGCTGGCCGCCGCGATCATCCGGGCGCACGACAAGGGCGACGAGAGCCTGCTGGACGCCTACTCGGACACGGCGCTGCGGCGCGTATGGCGGGCCGAGCACTTCTCCTACTTCATGACGACGATGCTGCACCGCGACCCGCGGCAGGACGAGTTCGCCCACCGGCTCCAACTGTCGAACCTGCACTACATCGCCGCTTCGGACGCCGCGGCCGCCTCTCTCGCCGAGAACTATGTCGGCCTGCCCGTGGTGTGATGTCCGGCGAGGGTGCGCGGGCCCGCTCGGCTCCCGCTCTCCCGGCGGGTGACGGTCAGCGCGGCGTGGCCGCCGTCGCCGCGCCGACGAAGTCGAGGGCGGTGCGGATCACCCCCGGGTCGCGCAGGATCCTGTTGTGGCCCAGGCCGTTCGTGGCGACCAGTCGCGCGCCCCGCCACGCCGCCGCCACCGACCTGCCCAGACTGTAGGGGACCTGCCGGTCGTGTTCGTCGTGGATGACCAGCAGCGGCGGCAGCGCGGCGTCGTGCGCGGCGCGCGCCCGGGCGGCCGCGTCGAACATCGACAGCGGCCGGCCGGCGCGCCGTTCCAGACGACGCTCCAGCCCCGCGCGGATCCGGTCGCCCGCGCCGAGCGCCGCCGCGAAACCGTGCAGGTACGCTCCGGCGTCCGGCATCGGCGAGATCAGCACCAGGCGCCCCGCGGGCAGCCCGTCCAGCGCCGCCGTAGCCGCGGCGCCGCCGCCCAGCGAATGCCCGACGATCGCGTGTGCGGGTCCGAACACGCGCGGCGCGGCGTGCAGCGCGGCGATGAACTCCGTGATCAGCGCGCGTTTCGGG
The DNA here is from genome assembly GCF_018283645.1 of Actinocrinis puniceicyclus. Lineage (GTDB taxonomy): Bacteria > Actinomycetota > Actinomycetes > Streptomycetales > Catenulisporaceae > Actinocrinis > Actinocrinis puniceicyclus. The sequence continues at coordinate 22,704 of NZ_JAGSXH010000022.1, forward strand.
CCGAACGAACCCGGGCCGGAGTCGCCGTGGCTGGGCGCGTCGATCGCCACCACGCGGAACCCGGCCGCGGCCAGCGGCGCGACGAAGCCGGCGAACTGGCCGCGATGGCCGCCCCAGCCGTGGATCAGGTACACGACCGGACCCGAGTCGCCCCAGACCTCCGCGACGAACGCCGGGCCGTCGCCCGTCGCGCGCAGCGGGATGGTCACGACGCCCCCGGGCGCGGCCGGCGCGCTGCGTGAGCGATCCGCGTGCCGCACCGTCAGCCACAGCCGCTCCGCCCAAAGTGAGCCCAGACCCGGCGCGGCGCGCTCCAAGGCCCGGAACGAGGCGCGAACCGCCCGCTCCCGCACCGACCGTCGCCATGTCGCCGAAGAAGAACGAACGATCGTGCTTTTATTGATTCCGGTTTCGCGCACCGGGGCTTCGCTCATCGGAAGTCTCCAAGACATCGGGGCGGGTAGCCGGCCGGCCGACTGCCCGCTATCGGTTACCGCGCCGTCGGCCGCGCGCCATCGGTGTGTGCCGCCGGTCCGGACTGCGCCGGCGGTGGGACGCGGACCGCGGCCAGCAGCGCCTCGAAGGCGCGCCGGGCCCACTCCTGCGCCCGCGGATCGTCCAGCAGCCTGCGGGCGTGGAAGAACCCGAGCATGACGCCGTGCAGGTCGTGCGCGAACTGCTCGGGGTCGGCGTCCGCCCGGAACTCGCCCTGCGCGATCCCGGTGCGAAACATCTGCGCGACCGAGTCGGCGAAGTCGCGGTGGTCGCGAACCAGCTGGTCACGCACCGGCCCGGGCTGGTCGTCGAACTCCGCGGAAGCCGACACGAAAAGGCACTCCGAGCCGCCTTCCGTGATCGCCGCGAGCCAGCGCTCGAACAGCGCGCGCACCCTTGGTTCGCCGCGCGGCGCCCGCAACGCGGGCCGCAGCACCTCCTCGGCGAACAGATCGCGCGCCCGCTCCAGCACCTGCATCTGAAGCGACTCCTTCGACTTGAAGTGCGCGAACAGCCCGCTCTTCGACAGCTCCAGCCGGGCCGCGAGCGAGCCGATCGTCAATCCGGACAGGCCGAGCCGCGCGGCCGTCCTGGTCGCCTCGTCCAGAACCGCCAGCCGGGTCGCCTCGCCTTTACTCACCCGAACAGTCATAGCACGATCGTTCGTTCTTCGGTAGCTCCGTGCCCGTCCGGGGTCACGGTCACCGCGGTCAGCAGCAGCCCGTCGCGCACCAGCCAGCGCCCCGCGAACCCGGTGCGCGCCACTCCGGCCACCACCGGACCCGGCACCAGCAGTCGCGCGTGGAATGCACCCGTCCCGTCGGGCTCCCCGTCCGCGGGCTCGGCGAACTCGACGCTGGCGTCCTCGAATCCGAGCCAGCGGCCGGTGAGCGGGAACCATGCCTTGTACACCGACTCCTTGGCGCTGAACAGCAGCCGGTCCCAGTGCACTCCCGGCCGCGTCGCCACCAGCCGCGAGAGCCGCGGACGCTCCTGTGGCACCGTGATCGCGCCCAGGACCTCCGGCGGCAACGGCTCGTGCGGCTCCGCGTCCACGCCCACCGCGGTCAGGTCCGCGGCCCGCGCGACCACGGCGGCGCGGTACCCCACGCAGTGCGTCATGCTGCCCACGATGCCGTCCGGCCAGCGCGGCGCGCCGCGTTCCCCGGGCAGGATCGGCACCGCCGCGACGCCGAGCCGCGCCAGCGCCTGGCGCGCGCAGTGGCGCACCGTGGTGAACTCCAGCCGCCGTTTCTCGACCGCCTTGGCGAGCAGCGCGCGCTCCTGCGGGAAAAGGGTGGCCTGCGGCGGGTCCTCCAGCGCCTCGACCGCCACGGCCTTCGGCGGCAACAACTGCTCGATCACGCCCCGGTCACGCCCGTCCGTGCGCGATGTCAGCACTCTCGATCACGCACGCAGTGTGGCAGGCCGCGCGCGGGCCCGCCAAGCGCCGTCTCGGCGGACGGGACGAGAGCGCGTGCGCCCGGGTTGAGTGCCCTTGTCGAGTGCCCTTGTCGAGCGCGCGTGCCATGCGCCGAACCCCGCATTGAGCGGCGGTCCGGCCGCGGCCTACGATCGGTCGGGCGCAAGGTGACGAAGAGACGAGGTGCGGTCGTCGTGGACGCGGATGTCATCGTCGTCGGGGGTGGACTGGCCGGGCTGGTCGCGACCGCCCAGCTGGCCGACGCCGGGCGGCGGGTGATCGTCGTCGAACAGGAGCCCGAGGCCTCGCTCGGCGGACAGGCCCACTGGTCCTTCGGCGGGCTGTTCCTGGTCGACTCGCCGGAGCAGCGCCGCATGGGCATCCGCGACTCTCGCGAGCTGGCCTGGCAGGACTGGCTCGGCACGGCCGGCTTCGACCGCCCCGAGGACTACTGGCCGCGCCGCTGGGCCGAGGCATACGTCGAGTTCGCCACCACCGAGAAGCGCCCCTGGCTGCACGCCCAGGGCGTGCGCTTCTTCCCCGTCGTCGGCTGGGCCGAACGCGGCGGCCAGCTCGCCGACGGCCAAGGCAACTCGGTGCCGCGCTTCCACATCACCTGGGGTACCGGTCCCGGTATCGTCGAGCCCTTCGAACGCCGGGTGCGCGCCGCGGCGGCTCAGGGACTGGTCAGGTTCGCGTTCCGGCACCGGGTCGACGAACTGACCATGACCGGCGGGGTCGTGGACGGAGTGCGCGGCACGATACTCGAGCCCAGCGACGCCCGCCGCGGCTCGCCCAGCTCCCGCGCCGCGGCGGGCGAGTTCTCCTTCCGCGCGCAGGCCGTGCTCGTCACCTCGGGCGGCCTGGGCGGCAACCACGACCTGGTGCGCCGCAACTGGCCCGCCCGGCTCGGCACGCCGCCGCGCACGATGCTCTCCGGGGTGCCCGCGCACGTGGACGGCCGCATGCTGGAGATCGCCGCGTCCGCGGGCGGCCGGCTGATCAACAGCGACCGGATGTGGCACTACACCGAGGGCGTGGCCAACTGGAACCCGATCTGGCCGCTGCACGGCATCAGGATCCTTCCGGGCCCCTCGTCCCTGTGGCTCGACGCGCTCGGCCGGCGCCTGCCGGTCCCGCTCTTCCCCGGCTTCGACACGCTCGGCACCCTCGAACACATCATGCGCACCGGATACGAGCACACCTGGTTCGTGCTCACCCAGAAGATCATCGAGAAGGAGTTCGCGCTCTCCGGCTCCGAGCAGAACCCGGACCTGACCGGCAAGAGCATCAGGCAACTGCTGAACCGGGTCGGGCGCGGCGCCCCCGGCCCGGTCGAGGCGTTCAAGCGGCACGGCGCAGACTTCGTGGTCGCCGGCTCGCTGCCGCGGCTGATCGACGGCATGAACGCGCTCACCGACGCCCCGTTGCTCGACCCGGCCGAGGTCACCCGGCAGGTGCGGGCCCGCGATCGGGAGATAGGCAACCGGTTCACCAAGGACCTGCAAGTTACCGCGATCCGCGGCGCGCGCGCCTACCTCGGCGACCGGTTGATCCGGGTCGCCGCGCCGCACCGGCTGCTCGATCCCAAGGCCGGACCGCTGATCGCCGTAAAACTCAGTATCCTGACGCGAAAGACGCTCGGCGGCCTGGAGACCGACCTGTCCGGACGGGTGCTGCGCGCCGACGGCCAGCCGCTGTCCGGCCTGTACGCGGCCGGGGAGGTGGCCGGATTCGGCGGCGGCGGAATGCACGGCTACCGCTCGCTGGAGGGGACCTTCCTCGGCGGCTGTCTGTTCTCCGGCCGCACCGCCGGACGCGCGGCCGCCGAGGCGGTAGCCTGACCGCCGGAGCCGAGTGGAGCAGGGTTCTGATGGCTAAACGGGCCGGTGCGTCAGTGGTCTGAAGAACCGGCGTGTATGAAAGTTACACGCCCGGCCGTCCCTTGAGGCCTGCGCCGCGCGGTCAGAACGTGCCCTGCACGGTCGCCGGGGCCGATCCGTGCGCCTGGTCCGTCGTCACGCTCACCGAAAAGGTGTCCCCGCCCGGGTCGTGCGCCCCGGTGTGCCTGAACTGCACCGCGATGACGAATGGCTTGGCCGGCAGCGTCGTGCCCTGCTTCAGCGTGAACGTGTAGACCAGGCCGCCGTCCGAGCCCGCGACGGTCTTCACGTCGAAGGCCGTTATGTCATGGTTCGACCAGTAGCTGTCCGGGGTCAGGCCCGGGGTCGGCGTCACGCGCACGATCAGCTGGAGCGCCGAGAGCGGCTCGGCCGGGTCCAGGCTCACGTCCTGCTCGCTCCAACTCGCGTTGGTCGCGGGGGCCACCGAGCCGGTCGCGGTCAGCGGCGCGGAGCCGGTGGCCGTCGCCGCCGACGAGGACGGCGCGGCGGAGGGAGCGCCCTGGCCGAGACCCGCCGTCTGCGTGGCCGTCTGCGTGGCGCTCTGCGCGGCCTGCCCGCTCTGCGATGCGCGCCCCGGCGCGCTGGGGGATTCGCCGTGCGAGGTCCCGGAGGCGGCCGGGCCGCCACCGCCGACGGCGGGCGGCGAACTGTGGCGCGCGGCGGCGTTCGGCGCGGTGTCGGGGCTGCTGACCTCGACCGTCGCCGTCACGCCGACGGCCACCGTCGCGCACAGCGCCGCCGCCACGATCCCGGTCGGCACGCCCGCCAAGCGCAGCTTCAGCACCGTGCCGCGGCCTCGTGCGCCCACGCCGCCGTCCAGCCGCTCACGCACCATGGTGCGGATGCGCTGCGTGTCGGGCTCGTATCCGCCGGTCTCCAGCTCCAGCACCTCGGTCAGCCACTCGACCGGTTCGTAGCGCGGCCTGGACACCAGTTCGGACGAGCCGGTCACCTGAGCGTCCGGCTCGTCCGCGTCCTTCCCCGCGCCCGAATCCCTCATCGTGTCGCCTCGTCCCGGTCCGTTGTGCCGACCGGCCGCGCACCGAGCAGCGCGGCGAGTTCGGCCACGCCCCGGGAGGTCTGGCTCTTGACCGTGCCGACCGCTATCCCGAGCGTGGCGGCTGTTTCCTGCTCGCTCAGCCCGTAATAGTGTCGCAGCACGACGCAGGCCCGCTTGCGCACGGGCAGCCGTTGCAGCGCGGCCCGCACGTCGGCGTTCGCAGCGACGTCCGGACCGTCGATCTGGTCGGTCCACGCCGCGCCGAGCAGCCGCCAGCCGCGCCGCTCGCGCACCAGCCGGCGCACCCGGCTGGCCGCCAGGTTCACCACGATCCGCCGCACATAGGCCAGCGGCATGTCGGCGCGGATGACCTGGTCCCAGCGCTTCCATGCCTGGGTGAACGCCTCCGCGGTCAGATCCTCGGCCGCGTCGGGGTCGCCGGACAACAGGTACGCCAGCCGGGCCAGGTCGCGGTGGTGGGCATCGAAGAACGCGTCGAACCGGGCGCGAGCCTCCGCGTCGAAGGTCCGCGCCGTGCGTATGTGAGTCACTGTGGTGGCCGCCACGGTAGTGGACCGTAGCAGCCGTGTTCGGATCGCGACAGGGCCGGTGACCTTATCTCGCTATGCAAGGAAGCTGAATAAGTGCGTTATGCGGATGCTGATTCGGCGTCGGCGAAGGTCTTGCTCCCGGCCCGATCGCCCGGCCGGCGCTCGATCCGCCGGCCGCGGTCAACCGCGCTTCGGCACCGTGACGGCCACCAGTTCGGTGCCGTCCTCGCTCAGCGACACGCTGGTGGTCAGCGACCCGAGCTCGCCGAGCCGGGAGACGTGCGTGCCGCCGCAGTCGACCGAGGCGGCGCCCTGCGGCAGTGCGCACACCCAGCGGCGGCGCGCGGTCAGTTCCGGTCCCGGCGTCTCGACCCGCACCGGCGCGTCGGTCGCGATCCAGTCGGCCAGGCGCGCGTTGACCCGCGCCGTGATCGCGTCGAGCGATTCGGCCAGGCCGTCCGGGTCGAAGCCCTTCTTGCGCAGCGACTTGCCGATCCGGTACCGGTCCGTGCTCGCGTGCGGGTCCATCCGGGAGCGGTCCATCGCCAGGGCGTCGAAGTCCGGGGAGCCGAGGGCGTCGAGCCGCACCGGCTTGTGCCAGCGCTCGGCCAGGGTCTCGTTGAGCGCGAAGGCCAGCAGGTGGCAGCCGGTGTGCACGGCCGAGAGGGCGGCCCGCCTGGGGGCGTCCACCCGCAGCACCACGGCGCGGCCGAGCAGAGACTTCGGTTCGACCCGGGTGCCGGCGACGTCGACGAGATGCACCGCGAGCCACGTCCACTGCGGGTCCGCGCGCCGCACCGGGATCTGGTCGCCGAGCGCGAATTCGCCCTCGGGCCCGATCGCCCCGGTCGCGCAGTCCACCACCGGGCAGCGGGCCCCGCCGAACTCCACCGTGTCGAACTCGATGATGCCGCTGTCGCCGGGCTGGTCCGGCCAGGTGTGGTCGAGCGGGTGGAACGGAGTCGTGTCGGTCACGACGCCGATGACGCCACCGGGTAAGGGCACTGCGGCGACAATGGTCGAACTGCCCTCTGTCGTTCCGCTCGGAAAAGTCACCAGCGTGGTGGTGTTCGCAAGTGCCATGCCCCAAGTGTCGCACCTGGGCAGCGCCGCGATGGGTCGTTCGCGAGGACCCGCGGCGCGTTTGGTGTCGGCTTGCGACCCAGCGCGCACAGGCGTGCGCCGCCCGTGCCGTGCCGTGCCGTGCTGTGCCGTGCCGCCCGGCCGCGGCGCGTTTCCGCCCGGATATGATTCGGCGCGTGGCCGAGGCGACGCGAGGGGAAGAGCGGGCCGGCGCTGGACCGCCGCCGGATCTGCCCGTGCGGCGCACGGCCCGGATCGTGCTCGCCGACGAGCGGGACCGGATCCTGCTGTTCCGCTTCGTCGACAACGATTCGACCATCCCGGGCGGTACCTGGTGGGGGACCGTCGGCGGCGGCGTGCACGAGGGCGAGTCGCTATCGCAGGCCGCCGCGCGGGAGCTGTTCGAGGAGACCGGCCTGCGCGTCCCGCCGCAGCGCTTCGACGTCGTGGTCGCGCGCAACCGGGGCGTGGCGCGGTTCTTCGGTCAGGAGCGGTGGTACGAGAACCACTACTACTTCCTGCGCGCCGCGGGCTTCGAGCTCGACGCGAGCGGCTGGGAGCAGATCGAGCGGGCCGCGATCGCCGAGCACCGCTGGTGGTCCGCCGCCGAACTGGCCGCGACCGCCGAGAGCGTCCACCCGCCCGGCCTCGCCCGGCTCCTGCCCGACCTGCTGGCCGGCCGGCTGCCGCGCGAGCCGGTCGAGGTCGGACCGGACTGATCGAGCGCCCGGGACCGACGCGGCCGCACGGGCCGGCGAAGCGCCGCGGCCTCCTCGTTTCCCGCCGATCCGCCGGATACAGTGCATTCATGGCGTACGGCACGCTGTCCAACGGCTCCCGGCCCGGCACCAGCCAGGGCGTCGACCTGAACGCCGACCTCGGCGAGGGCCTCGGCGGTCGGCAGCTCACCGACGACGAGGCGCTGCTCACCATGGTGACCAGCGCGAACATCGCCTGCGGCTTCCACGCCGGGGACCCGTCGACGATGCGCCGAGTCTGCGCCCTGGCCGCCGCGCGCGGGGTACGCATCGGCGCGCAGGTCTCCTACCACGACCTGGTCGGTTTCGGCCGCAGGCCGATGGAGGTCCCGCCGCGCGAGCTGGCCGACGAGGTCGCCTACCAGATCGGCGCGCTGCGGGTCTTCGCGCAGGCCGCGGGCACCGAGCTGGCGTACGTCAAACCGCACGGCGCGCTGTACAACCGGATCGTGTGGGACGAGAGCCAGGCCGACGCGGTCGTCGACGGAATCCTGCTGACCGGAGCCGATCTGCCGGTGCTCGGGCTGCCCGGCTCGGCGGTGCACCGCGCGGCGGCCGCGGCGCGGCTTCCCATCGTCACCGAGGCATTCGCCGACCGCGCCTACCGCCCGGACGGCACGCTCGTGCCGCGTACCGAGCCGGGCGCGGTGATCAGCGACCCGGAGCAGGTGATCAAGCGCTCGGTGATGATGGTCACCGAGGGCTCCGTGTTCGCCGCGACGGGCCAGCGCGTGCCGGTCGCGGCCGAATCCCTGTGCCTGCACGGCGACACGCCCGGCGCCGTGGAACTCGCCGCGCGGGTGCGCGAGGCGCTGATCGGCGCCGGGGTCGACATCCGGCCGTTCGTGTAGATCCGCCCCCGCGATGATCCCGCTGCGGTACGGAAGACACGCTCTGCTCGTCGAGTGCGAGGACCTCGACGAGGTCGCCGCCCTGCACGCCGAACTGGCGCGCAGGCGCCGCGCGGGGACCCTGCCGCCGGTGCACGACCTCGTCCCGGCCGAACGCACGGTCCTGATCGACGGCCTCGACGACCCGGCGGCGCTCGCCGCGCAACTGGTGACCTGGACGCCGACGCCGGTGGAGGCGGCGCGCGGCCCGGCGATCCACCTCGCGGTCCACTACGACGGCCCCGACCTCGACGAGGTCGCCGAGGCCTGGGGCGTGCCGCGCGACCAGGTCGCGGCCATCCACTCAGCGCACGAATACCGCGTCGCCTTCTGCGGGTTCGCTCCCGGATTCGCGTACCTGACCGGCCTGCCCGAGCGGTATCACCTGCCGCGCCGGCGCACACCGCGACCGAGCGTGCCGCCCGGTTTCGTCGCGGTCGCCGGGCCCTACACCGGGGTCTATCCGAGCGCGTCCCCCGGGGGCTGGAACCTGATCGGCGCCACGGACGCAGAGCTCTGGGATCTGAGACGGGACGAGCCGGCGCTGCTCGTCCCGGGCGGCACCGTGCGCTTCGTTCCCGCCTCCGGCCGACCGGCCGCCTCGCCATCCGGCGGACCGGTGTGCCGCGAACCGGCCCGCGTCCGCGATGCCGCACGCGAGCGCGACCCCGCACGCGAGCCGTATCCCGAAAGCGAGGCCGGACCCGCCGCCGGACCCGCCGCCGGACCCGCGGTCGAGATCCTGCGCGCCGGCGCCTTGACGACCGTCCAGGATCTCGGCCGTCCCGGCTACGCCCACCTCGGCGTCCCGCGCAGCGGCGCGCTGGACCTGGCCGCGCACCGGCTGGCGAACCGTCTCGTCGGCAACGAGCCCGAGGCGGCCACGCTGGAGACCACGGTCAGTGGCCTGACGCTGCGCGCGCTCGCGCCGACGCTCGTCGCGGTGTGCGGCGCGGTCGCGCCGATCCGGCTCGACGGCCGCCCTGCGCCGTGGTGCGCGCCGATCGCGCTGCGGCCCGGCCAGACGCTGGACGTCGGCGCCGCGGCCCGGGGCGTGCGCAGCTACGTGGCCTTCGCCGGGGGAGTGGCCGTCGAGTCCGTGCTCGGCAGCCGCTCGACCGACCTGCTCGCCGGACTCGGCGCCCGGCCGTCGCAGACCGGCCGCAACGGGCTGCGCGACGGTGACCTCCTCCCGCTCGGCGCGCCCACGGGCCCGCCGCGTCCGGCCGACACGCACCCCGTCACCGCCCCGGCCGCGCCCGGCTCAGTGCTCGAACTCCCGGTGCTGCCCGGGCCGCGCCCCGCCTCGTTCCCGGCGGCGGCCTGGCGGGTGCTCACCGGCGGCGAGTACGTCGTCTCCGCGGCGTCGAACCGGATCGCGCTGCGGCTCGACGGCCCCGCCCTCGAGCGCGGCGGACCGGACACGATCCCGAGCGAGGGCGCGGTCCTCGGCGCGATCCAGGTGCCGGCGGACGGCAGACCCATCGTCTTCCTCGCCGACCACCCGCCGACCGGCGGCTACCCCGTGATCGGGGTGGTGCCGGCCGCCGCGCTCGGTCCGGCGGCCCAGGCCCCGCCCGGCGCGCGCCTGCGTTTCCGCGCCACAGGACATCGCGGCGTGCCCGGCTGAGCCGAGCGCCGCGCAGACTCACCCCACGCGGTGCGCGCCGCGCGCGGGAATCGCCCGGAAGATCTCCGCCTGCGGGAGCGCCGCGAGAACCCGCTCGCCGACCCGCCGCGCGTCGCCGACCGAGACGAGCGCGATCGCGCTGCCGCCGAAGCCGCCGCCGGTCATGCGCGCGCCATGCGCCCCCGCCTCCAGCGCGGCGTCGACCACCAGGTCGAGTTCCGCGCAGGAGACCTCGAAGTCGTCGCGCAGGGACCGGTGCGACGCGGTCAGCAGTTCGCCCGCCGCGCGCAGCCGGTCGCCCGCCGGCGCACCCTGTGTCAGCAGGCTGACGAACTGCTCGACCCGCGCGTCCTCGGTCACCACGTGCCGCACCCGGCGCGCCGTGACCTCGTCGAGCTGCGCCGCCGCCCGGTCCAGGTCCGCCGGCGCCAGATCGCGAAGCGCCCGCACGCCGAGCGCCGCCGCGGCCTTCTCGCAGCTCGCGCGCCGCGCCGGATAGCCGGACTCGCCCAGGTCGTGGCTCACCCGCGTGTCCGCCACCAGCAGCGTGAGACCCGCCCCGGCCAGGTCGAACGGGTGCGCGGTGATCTGGAACGAACGGGTGTCGATGAACAACACCCTGCCTTCCTGCCCGAACGCCGAGGCGAGCTGGTCGAGCGGACCGCAGGGCACGTGCGCGTACTCGTTCTCAGCGTACTGCGACAAGCGGGCCAGGTCCGCGGTGCTCAGCCGCGCCCCGGCGAGCCCGGCCAGCGCCAGGCCGGTCGCGCATTCGAGCGCCGCCGAGGAGGACAGGCCCGCGCCGACCGGAACCGTCGAGGCGAACGCGAGGTCCGCTCCCGCGAAGTCGTCCGGCAGCACGCCGCCGCCGCGCAGCGCCCAGGCCACCCCCGCCGGATACTGCGGCCAGCCCTGCGGCACGCCGGGGGACAGGTCCGCCAGCGCGACCTCGGCCACCTGGTGGTCGCCCGCCGCGGAAACCACCCGCAGCCGCCCGTCCGTGCGCCGTGCGGCGGCGGCGACCGTGTAACGGTCGATGGCCATCGGCAGCACGAAACCCTCGTTGTAGTCGGTGTGCTCGCCGATCACGTTGACCCGGCCCGGGGCCGCCCACACGCCCTCCGGGGAGCCGCCGTACACGGACGCGAACAGGTTGGCCGCCTCGGCGGCGATCGGGTCGACGGCGTTCACGGGCTCTGCTTCCCTCCGGTGTGTACGTACACTGGTTCCGCGTCCGGGGCGCGCATGTCAGGACGCGTGCGGTGCCTGCTCGCGCAACGACTTGGCGAAGCCCCAGGCGTCGCGGACCATCGTGTCCAGGTCCGGCCGCGCGGGCCGCCAGCCGAGTTCCGTGCGTGCCCGTTCCGCGCCGGCCACCAGCGCCGCCGGGTCGCCCGCGCGCCGCCCGGCCTGCGTCCGCGGGATCTCCAGGCCGGTCACCCGGGCCGCCGCGTCGATCACCTCGCGCACCGTGAAGCCCCGGCCGTTGCCGAGGTTGCAGATCAGGTGCTCGCCCGCGCGCGCCCGGCCCAGCGCCAACAGGTGCGCCTCGGCCAGGTCGGCCACGTGGATGTAGTCGCGCACGCAGGTCCCGTCGGACGTCGGATAGTCGGTGCCGAAGACGGTGATCGCGGGCCGTTCGCCCAGCGCCGCCTTGAGCACCAGCGGGATCAGGTGGGACTCGGGCTCGTGCCGCTCGCCGAAACCGTGGTAGGCCCCTGCGACGTTGAAGTAGCGCAGCGAGACCGCCGCGAGGCCGTGCGCCGCGGCCTCGGCCGAGATCATGTGGTCCACGGCCAGCTTCGTCGCGCCGTACGGATTCGTCGGCGCGGTGCGCGCGCTCTCCGGGATCGGCAGCGCCTCCGGCTCGCCGTACACGGCGGCGGTGGAGGAGAACACCAGCCGGCGCACCGCGGCCTCGCGCATCGCCTCCAGCAGCAGGTGCGTGCCGATCACGTTGTTCGCCCAGTATTTCTCCGGATGCGTCACCGACTCGCCGACCTGGGAGAAGGCGGCGAAGTGCAGCACCGCCGCGTAGGAAGGGTCGAGCACCTTCGCCGCGGTGTCGTGGACGCGCCCCTCGACGAACTCGGCGCCCTGCGGCACCCCGGCGCGGTGGCCGGTCGACAGATCATCGAGCACTGTCACCCGGTGGCCGGATTCGAGCAGCAGCGCGGCCACCACCGAGCCGATGTAGCCGGCGCCGCCGGTCACCAGCACCCGGGGGCGCTCGGCCGGCTCAGAGACCGTCATCCCGCAACCTCTCGCAGCCTCGCGGCCGCCCGCTCGGGCGACACGTCGTTCATGAAGGCACCCATCCCGGACTCCGTGCCGGCCAGGTACTTCAGCTTGTCCGCGGTGCGCAGCACGGTGAACAGCTCAAGGTGCAGCGCCAGTTCGGACCGCGCCTCGCCCGGGGTGACCGGGGCCTGGTGCCACGCCGCAATGTACGGGGTCGGCGCCGAACGCCCGGTGAACAGCCGGTCGAAACGGCCCAACAGCTCCAGGTAGGCGCCCGGAAAGGCGGCCCGCTGGGCCTCGTCCAGCCGGGTGAAGTCGCCGACCCGCCGGTTCGGGTACAGGTGCACCTCGTACGGCCAGCGCGCGGCGAACGGCACGAACGCGGTCCACTCGCTGTTCTCCAGCACCACCCGCTCGCCGGCCCGCTCCGCCACGAGCACGTCGTCGAAGAGGTTGCGCCCGGTGCGGGCCCGGTGCGCGGCGGCGCTCTCCTGCGCGCGCGCGGTCTTCGGGGGCAGATACGGGAACGCGTAGATCTGGCCGTGCGGATGCGTGAGCGTGACGCCGATCTCGTTGCCGCGGTTCTCGAAGCAGTACACCTGCCTGATGCCCGGCAGTGCGCACAGCTCGGCCGTGCGGTCGGTCCACGCCTCCAGCACGAGCATCACGCGGGCCTCATCGAGCCCTGCGAAGGTGGCGTCGTGGTCGGAGGTGAAGCAGACCACTTCGCACCGCCCGCCGCCGAGGTGCGCGCGGTGCGGCAGCGGGCCGGCGAGCGTGTCCGCGGGTGCCGGGATACCGCTCAGTGACGGGAAGCGGTTCTCGAAGACGGCGACCTCGTAGTCCGGCGCCGGGATCTCGCTGTGCCATTGGTCCGTGGACGGGCACAGCGGGCAGCTGTTCGTGGGGGGAAGATAGGGCCGGCCCTGCCGGTGCGCGGCCACCGCCACCCACTCGCCCTGCACCGGGTCGAAGCGGGTTTCGCTGGTCGTGTAGACGGCCTCCAGCGGTCGCTGATCCGCGAAAGCGGCCCTGGCCTCGGCGTCTCCGGCGTCGTAATAGATCAGCTCACGGCCGTCGGCCAGCTGTGTGACGGTCTTCTTCACCGGTAGCTCCTTCATCGAACATATTCAAACACGGTTGAACGTTAAGTCACAAGGGCTAGCATGGTTTCGAACGTTCGACACAGCCCGTTCCGGCGGACCACAATGAGCCGAGCCGCACCGGGACCGGTTCGGGCCCGGGGGGACGGGACGGCGATAAGGAGCAGCGATGGCGCAGGCCGAGACCGACGAAGGCCGCGGGCTGCTGGCCGAGCAACGCCGCGCCGCGATCGCCGCGGAGGTGCGCGCCCGCGGCGGGGTGCGGGTGACCGACCTGGTGCTGCGTTTCGGTGTCTCCGACATGACCGTGCGACGCGACTTGGACGCGCTGGCGCGCGACGGGCTGCTGGAGAAGGTGCACGGCGGCGCGGTCGCGCTCGGCGAGTCCAGCGCGCACGAACCCGGATTCGAGGCCAAGCGCACCCTGGAGACCGCGGCCAAGGAGGCCATAGCCGAGGCCGCCGCCGCGCTGGTCCCGCGCGGCGGAGCCGTCGCCCTGTCCGCCGGCACCACCACCTACGCGCTCGCCCGGCGGCTCACCGACGTCTCCGAGTTGACCGTGGTCACCAACTCGATGCGCATCGCCGAACTGTTCGCGCAGCGGCTGCGCCCGCCGGGCGCCCGCCACGGGGCCACGGTCGTGCTCACCGGCGGCATGCGCACGCCCTCGGACGCGCTGGTCGGCCCGGTCGCCGACCAGGCGATCCGCTCGCTGAACTTCGATCTGGCCTTCGTCGGCTGCCACGGCATCTCCATCGCCGCCGGCCTGTCCACCCCGAACCTGGCCGAGGCGGAGACCAACCGGGCCCTGATCGCGGCCGCGCGCCGGGTCGTCGCGGTCGCGGACCACAGCAAGTGGGGGCTGGCCGGGCTGGCGACCTTCGCCCCGCTCACCGCCGTCGACACGTGGGTGACCGACGGCGGCCTGGCCGAGACGGCATGCGCCGAGGCCGCCGAACACGTCCGCCACCTCCTGATCGCTTGACCGCCTCGGGCCTCTCGCCGAACGGGCGTCGCGCTACTGCGCGTGGTCCAGGGTGAACGGGTACACCGCGCCGTCCGCGCCGACCCGCCGCACCGTTTCGAGTGTGTCAGGCGTCTGAGTGTCGAACTCGACGCCGGCGTCGAGCGCCGCGCGCCGCAGGATCTCCCGCAGCGTGCCCGGATCCGGCCGCGTCGAGACGTACCAGGCGTGTCCCCGGCCGAAGCGATGCCGCGTCACCGCCGGATGCCCGGCAGCCGGGCCGTCGCCATAAGCCAGGACCGACTCGGCGCCGCGCAGCTCGACCGGCTCCGCCCACAGCGTGCCGGTCCCCGCCGCGTCGCCGCCGTCGACCGGCTTGAGCGCGACCGCCTGCCCCTGGGCCAGCGGCAGGAACTCGTCCACCCGCACGCCGAGCAGGTCCCGCAGCGCGCCGGGGTAACCACCCAGGTGCACCGCGTCGTTCTCGTCGACGATCCCGGAGAAGAAGGAGACCACCAGCGTGCCGCCGCCCTCGACATAGCGGCGCAGGTTGTCGGCCCACCGCGACGTCAGGATGTACGACTGCGGAACCACGACCAGGCGGTAGCGCGACAAGCCGGCGCTCGGGTGCGCGAAGTCCGCGGTCACGTGCGCGCGCCACAGCTGCTCGTAGTAGGCGAACTGCGCGTCCACGAACCGCACGTCCACCGAGGGCCGGGAGTCCAGCTCCAGCGCCCACCAGGACTCCCAGTCCCACACGATCGCGGTGTCCGCCCGCACGCGCGAGCCGCGCACCTCGCGCAGCTGCTCCAGCCGCCGGCCCAGCGCCACCACCTCGCGCCAGATCCGCGAGTCGGTGCCCGCATGCGGCAGCATCGCCGAGTGGTACTTCTCGGAGCCGGCCCGCGACGCGCGCCACTGGAAGAACAGCACGCCGTCCGCGCCGCGGGCCACATGGGCCAGGGAGTTGCGCATCATCTCGCCGGGCAGCTTCGCCACGTTGCGCTCCTGCCAGTTCACCGCGCTGGTCGAGTGCTCCATCAGCAGCCAGGGCGCCCCGCCGGCCAGCGACCGGCACAGGTCCGCCGCCATCGCCAGTTCGATGTGCCGCACCGGGGAGCCGGCGGTCGTGTAGTGGTCGTCGGAGACCAGGTCCACCTCCCGCGCCCACGACCACAGGTCCATGGACTTGTTCAACAGCGCCATGAAGTTCGTCGTCACCGGGATGGCCGGGTTGTGCGCCTTGACGATGTCCCGCTCGGCCTTGAACAGCTCCAGGATCGACGCGGAGCTGAAGCGCGCGAAATCCAGCCGCTGCGCCGGGTTCACCCCGGTCGGCGCCTCGCGCGGCGCGTCGATCTCGTCCCAGGCGGTGTAGGTCTGGCCCCAGAACGACGTGCCCCAGGCCGCGTTCAGCGCGTCGAGCGAGCCGTACTTGCCTTGCAGCCATTCCCGGAAGGCGGCCACCGAGTACGGGCAGTAGCACTCCGAGACGTGGCAGCCGTACTCGTTGTGGATGTGCCAGAGCACCACCGCCGGATGGCCGGCGTACCGGGCGGCCAGCTGCTCGGCGATCCGGCGGCAGGCCGCGCGGTACTCGGGCGCGTGCGGGCAGTAGGTCTGCCGCGCGCCGCCGCCGAGCACGTGGCCCTCACGGGTCACCGGCCGGATGTCCGGATGCGCCTTGCGGAACCAGGCCGGGGGAGCCGCGGTGGGCGTGGCCAGGTCGACGTGGATGCCGGCCTCGTGCAGCAGGCCGATGATCCGGTCCAGCCAGCCGAACTCGAACCTGCCCGGCTCCGGTTCCAGCTTGACCCAGGAGAAGATGCCCAGGCTCACCAGGTTCACCCCGGCCTCGCGCATCAGCGCGACGTCCTCGGCCCACACCTCTTCGGGCCACTGCTCCGGGTTGTAGTCCCCGCCGTAAGCCAGAGCGTCCAGCCGCGGCCACGCCGCCCGCTCGATGCCGTAGTGGCTCACCGTGCGCGAACCGTCTGCGTCAGCCATCCGATGATCTCCTCTCGCCCGATCTTCCGCCCGTTCGTATCACGCCCGCCGAACGACGCGCACACCCCCCGCCGGAATCCCGACGACCCCGGTGAACCGCTCGCCGGTCAGCACATCCACCCCGGACGCCGCGATCTCGGCCTCCAGCTCGCCGTGGTTGATGGCGAAGAGATACGACGCGCCGTCGGATGTCTTGCGCGCGACCAGTTCCAGCGTGTCAGGGGTCTGCGTGTCGAACGGGACGCCGGCGTCGGCGGCCGCCCGGCGCAGGATCTCGCGCAGCGTTTCGGCATCCGGGCGTGTCGAGACGTACCAGGCGTGCCCGTCGCCGAACGCGTGCCTGGTGACCGCGGCCTTCCCCGCGGCCGGGCCGTCCGCGTAGCGCAGTACAGCCTCGGCGCCGCGCAGATCCACGTCCTCGGCCCAGACCGTCGCGCTCGCCGCGCCGGGCGCCGCCGCGCCGTCGTGCGCGCGGTCCGCGGTGAGCCGCACCGTCCAGTCCGCCCGCAGCGGCAGGAACTCCTCCACCCACACCCCGAGCAGTTCCCGCAGCGCGCCCGGGTAGCCGCCGAGCCACACCGAGTCGTCCTGGTCCACGATCCCGGAGAAGTACGACACCACGAGCGTCCCGCCGCCGCGCACGTACCGGCGCAGGTTCTCGGCCCACTCCGGCCGGCACAGGTAGAGCTGCGGCGCGACGACCAACCGGTACTTCGACAGGTCGGCACCCGGATGGGCGATGTCGCTCGTCACGTGCGCGCGCCACAACGCCTCGTGGTAAGCGAGCTGACGCTCCTTGAAGTCCAGGTCCACCGAGGGCCGGAAGGTGTGCTCCAGGGCCCACCAGGACTCCCAGTCCCACAGCACCGCCGCGTCGGCCAGCACCGTCGAACCCTGGATCTCCCGCAGCGCGGCCAGGTCGGCGCCGAGGCTGACCACCTCCCGCCAGACGCGGGAGCCGGTGCCCCCGTGCGGCACCATCGCGGAGTGGAACTTCTCTCCGCCGCCGCGCGACGCGCGCCACTGGAAGAACAGCGCGCCGTCCGCGCCGCGCGCCACGTGCGCGAGCGTGTTGCGCCGCATCTGCCCGGGCCGTTTGGCCAGGTTGCGCGGCTGCCAGCTGACCGCGCTGGTCGAGTGCTCCATCAGCAGCCACGGACCGCCGCCGCCGACCGAGCGGGTGAAGTCCGCACACAGCGCCAGTTCGATGTGATTGTCCTGGCGCTCGGCCGAAAGGTAGTGGTCGTTGGCCGCCAGGTCCGTGTGCCGCGCCCACTCCCACACGTCCAGCGCCTTGCAGTTGACCAGCTGGAAGTTGGTGGTGATCGGCACCTCGGCGCGTCCCGCCGCCTGCGTGCGGGCCCTGACGGCATCGCGCTCGGCGGCGTAGAGCTCCAGCAGCGAGTCCGAGGTGAAGCGGCGGAAGTCCAGCCGGTGGGCCGGATTCACGTCCGCCATCGGCGCGCGGCGCGGCGCGTCGATCTGCGACCAGTCCGAGTACTGCTGCCCCCAGAACGCGGTGGTCCAGGCGGCGTTGAGAGCGTCGAGCGAGCCGTACCTGCCCCGCAGCCACTCCCGGAATGCGGCCGCTGATACCGGGCAGTAGCACTCCGCGGTGGGCGCGCCGTACTCGTTGTGCACATGCCACATGACGACGGCCGGGTGCGCGGCGTATCGCGCGGCGAGCCGGTCCGCGATCCGGCGGCAGGCCGCGCGGTACTCGGGCGCGTGCGGGCAGTAGGTCTGGCGCGCCGAGCCGCCGAGTACCACGCCCTCGGCCGTGACCGGACGCACGTGCGGATACGCGGACAGGAACCAGGCCGGGGCGGCCGCGGTGGGCGTGGCCAGGTCGACGTGGATGCCGGCCTCGTGCAGCAGGCCGATGATCCGGTCCAGCCAGGCGAACTCGAACACGCCGGGCGCCGGCTCCAGCAGCGCCCAGGAGAAGATGCCGAGGCTGACCAGGTTGACCCCGGCCTCGCGCATCAGGGCGACGTCCTCGATCCACACCTCTTCGGGCCACTGCTCCGGGTTGTAGTCCGCTCCGTAGGCGAGCGCGTCGAGCCGCGGCCACAGGGTCGCCGCGCGCACGGTCCGCTCGACCTGGAGAGTCATCCGAGTACCCCTTCGCTGAGAACCATGATTGGGAGCGTTCACGGAACGGTAACGGAGAAGTCTCGCTCTGTTCCAGCCCCTAGTCACCTCTTGACAGTCGAAGATCCTGTCATGAATCTGGGAGCGTTCACAACGCCGTAACGAGAAAGTTACCGCGCCCGGCCCGTTCGCCCAACCCTCTCTTCTTGGAGTGGCAATGAAGCTCTCCCGCGCCGTCACCACGGCAGCGTGCGGTCTCGCCGCGCTCGCCCTCGCGGCCGGCTGCTCGTCGTCAGGCGGCTCCGCCCCGGCCTCGTCGGGCGCGAATCAGAAGGTGGATCTGACCTTCTGGTCCTGGGTGCCCAACATGGACAGGATCGTCGCCGCGTGGAACCAGGCGCACCCCGACATCCAGGTCACCTTCACCAAGGCCGCCGGCGGCGACGCGGAACTGACGAAGCTGCTCACCTCCGGCAAGGCGAAGACGATGCCGGACATCGCGCAGGTGGAGTACCAGTCGCTGCCGACCATGGTGTCCAACAACTACCTTGCCGACATCTCGAAGTACGTGGACGGCGTCAGGAGCGACTACCCGGACGGGCTGTGGAACCAGGTCACGCTCGGCACCGGCGCGGTCTACGGCGTGCCGCAGGACGCGGCGCCGCTGGCGTTCTTCTACCGCACGGACCTGTTCAAGAAGTACAACCTGACCCCGCCGGCCACCTGGGCGCAGTACCAGAGCGAGGCCGGGCAACTGCACCGGGCGAACCCCTCGGTGTACCTCGGCGACACCGCCACCACCGACGGGGGCCTTTTCTCGGGGCTGACCCAGCAGGCCGGGGCCAAGTGGTGGTCCGCCAAGGGCGACTCCTGGACGGTGGGCATCGACTCGCCCGCTTCGCGGAAGGTCGCGTCCTACTGGGGCGCTCTGGTCAAGCAGGGCGCGGTCGACAACAAGACCGCCTGGACCGCCGACTGGAGCAAGGCGCTGGACAACGGCACATACCTGTCCTGGATCGCCGCAGTCTGGGCGCCCGGCACGCTCGCCTCGGAAGCGGCCGACACCTCGGGCAAGTGGGCGATGGCCGCGCTGCCGCAGTGGAACGCCGGCGACCAGGTGACCGGCAGCTGGGGCGGCTCGGCCACCTCGGTGACGGCGGACTCCAAGCACCCGCAGCAGGCCGCGCAGTTCATCACGTGGCTCAACCACGAAAGCCAGGGCACCGATCTGCTCGTCACCGACGGCAGCGTGTACCCCGCCTCGCTGGCGGCCGAGTCCGGCTCCGCGCTCGCGGTGCCGTCCTTCGTCTCCGGCCAGAGCGACTTCTACACGCAGGCGAAGCAGTACTCGAAGGAAGCCGCCACGGCGACCTGGGGCCCGGACGTGAACGTCGCCTACAGCGCCTTCTCGGACGCGTTCGGCGCCGCGGCGACCAACAAGGGCGACTTCCTGGCCGCCCTGGCCACCGTGCAGCAGAAGGTGGTCGCGGACATGAGGACCAACGGGTTCACGGTCAGCGGCGGCTGACCAGGGCACGCACGGCCGGCGTGCGTTCCGCCGGCGCGCACACCACCGGATCCCGCGGTTCGCCGCATCGGCCGCGGGACCCGGTAACCGCCCCGTATACCCGGACTTGAGGAGAAGAGAACATGGCGGCGACCGAAGTCGTCGAGGCGGCCCGCGCCGGCGGGACCGCGCCGCGCCGCAGGCGCTGGAGCCCGGCGCCCCGGCGCACCCCGTACGCCTTCATGGTCCCGGCGACCGTGCTGTTCACCGCGGTCTTCCTCGTGCCGCTGGGCTACACGGTCTATCTCAGCACGCAGAAGACGCAGATCCAGGGGCTGGGCCTGGGCCGGGGCGCGCGCCGGCAGGTCTTCACCGGATTCGGCGACTACACCGGCGTCCTGCACGACTCCGAGTTCTGGCACAGCGTCCTGCGGGCGCTGCTCTACGGCTGCGTCCTGATCCCGGTGATGCTCGGCCTGGCCGCGCTGTTCGCGCTCATCCTGGACGCCCAGCGGGTCCGGTTCCAGCGCTTCGGCCGGATCGCGATCTTCCTGCCCTACGCGGTGCCCACCCTGATCGGCTCGATCCTGTGGGGGATGATGTATCTGCCCTCTGTCTCGCCGTTCGTCTCGGTGATGCACACGCTGTTCGGCACCACGAGCGTGAACTTCTTCGGCGCGCACGCGGTGTATCTGTCCATTGCCAACATCGGCGTCTGGGGCGGCACCGGCTTCAACATGATGGTGCTGTACACCGCGCTGCGCTCGCTGCCGCAGGAGGTGTACGAGGCGGCGCGGATCGACGGCTCCGGCGAGTTCCAGATCGCGTGGCGCATCAAGCTGCCGATGATCCGGCCCTCGGTCATCATGACCGCGATCTTCTCCACGATCGCCACGCTGCAGGTGTTCAACGAGCCGTACACCATCCACACCATGTCCGCGGGCGCGGTCTCCTCCACCTGGACCCCGCTGATGACGATCTATCACGACACTTACACCGGCGACGACGTGTTCGCGGGGTCGGCGGAGTCGATCGTCATCGCGGTACTGATGTTCCTGGTCTCCATCGCCGTGCTGCGCCTGACCAACCGCCAGACCTTCGGAGGCGAGTCCCAGTGAGCGGCCAGACCCGCGGCGGGTCCCGGTACGCCCGCCGCGCGCACCGCGGCCGCCGCACCCGGCGCACCGCGCTCGTGCCCACCGCGATCCTCCTGCTCGGCTCCCTCTACGCGCTGCTGCCGGTCGCCTGGGTCGTGGCGGCGTCGACGAAGAACAACACCCAACTGTTCAACCTGTTCGCCTTCCGGCCCGGCAACGCCCTGCTCGGTAATCTCAGCACGCTGACCTCCTATCGCGGCGGGATCTTCTGGACCTGGATGTGGAACACCGCGCTGTACGCCGGCGGCGGCGCGATCCTGTCCGCGGCGCTGTCCGCCCTGACCGGCTACACCTTCGCCAAGTACCGGTTCCGCGGCAAGACGATGCTGTTCAACCTGATCCTGGTCGGCGTCCTGGTCCCCGCGGTCGTCCTCGCCGTCCCGCAGTACCTGCTGGTGGCGAAGCTCGGGCTGGCCGACACGTACTGGTCCGTGCTCATCCCCTCGATCGTCTCGCCCTACGGCATCTACCTGGCCCGCATCTACGCCGGGGCGTGCGTGCCCGACGAGGTGATCGAGGCGGCGCGGATGGACGGCTCCGGCGAGTGGCGCACCTTCCTGCGGATCGCGGTGCCGATGATGGGACCGGGCCTGGTGACCATCTTCCTGTTCCAGTTCGTGGCGATCTGGAACAACTTCCTGCTGCCGTGGCTGATGCTCGGCAGCGACACGAAGTTCCCGCTGACGGTCGGGCTCTACACGCTGCTGACGCAGGGCACCAGCCAGCCAGCGCTGTACACCGTCGTGATCACCGGGGCGCTGCTGTCGATCGTCCCGCTGGTCGTGCTGTTCCTCCTGTTGCAGCGGTTCTGGCGGGTCGACCTGTCCGCGGGGTCGGTCAAGTGACAGACTGCTCTCACCAGGCGAACTCGGTCGGGCGAACAGAAGCGGGTGAACGGTGAACGGCAGCGGGGGCGGGGGCGGTCACGGCCTGGCGCCGCGGCGCGCCCGCCCGACGATCGAGGACGTGGCGGCGGAGGCCGGGGTCTCGCGCGGCACGGTCTCGCGCGTGCTCAACGGCGGCGTGAACGTCTCCCCGGCCGCGCTGGCCGCGGTGAACAAGGCGATCAAGCAGACCGGCTACGTCGTCAACCACCACGCCCGCTCGCTGGTCACCCAGCGTTCCCGGTCGGTGGCGTTCATCCTCTCCGAGCCGCAGGAGAAGTTCTTCGAGGACCCCAACTTCCCGATCCTGCTGCGCGGCTGCACGCAGGCGCTGGCGGAACACGACATGCCGCTGCTGCTGTCGATCGCGGGCACCCAGGAGGACCGCGAGCGGATCGTGCGCTTCATCGCGGCCGGCCACATCGACGGCGCGCTGCTGGTCTCGACCCACGCGGGCAACCCGGTGGTGGACCGCCTCACCGGCCTCGGCGTCCCCGCGGTGGCGTGCGGGCTGCCGATCGGCCACGAGCACGACCTGGCGTACGTCGCGGTCAACGAGGCCGAGGGCGCGCGGCAGGCGACGGCGCACCTGGCCGGGCTCGGCCGCAGGCGGATCGCGACCGTGACCGGCCCGATGGACACTCCCGGCGGCCGCGACCGGCTGGCCGGATACCGCGACGCGCTGCGCACCGCCGGGCTCGACCGGGACGAGTCCCTGGTCGCGCACGGCGACTACACGCAGATCTCCGGGGAAGCGGCGATGACGAAGCTGCTCAAGGACAACCCGGACATCGACGCCGTGTTCGTGGCCTCGGACCTGATGGCCGTCGGCGCGATCGACGCGATCACGCGCTCGGGCCGGCGCGTACCCGACGACGTCGCGGTGGTCGGCTTCGACGACTCCCCGGCGGCGCTGACCGCGCGCCCGCAGCTGACGACGGTGCGCCAGCCGTTCCGCCGCATCTCCCAGGAGATGGTCCGCCTGCTGCTGGCGAGGCTGGACGGGCAGGAGCCCGCCGCGGTGATACTGCCGACGGAACTGGTCGTGCGCGCCTCGGCGTGACGGCGGCCGGCCATCGGTGTCCGGCGTCCGGCAAACCAGAACACGAATTCACGTTCGCCGAATCAGCGCGGTCCGCGGTTGCTATGAGACGTTTTATTCAGTACGTTGGCGGCAACGTATCAGCATACTGCGAGGCACGGGGCGTCCGTGGCGCTATCCCGCGCGGACGCCTGACCCACCGCGCCGATCCCACCCCGCGGCGCGGCCGGAAGAGCCTGATCCGGGCTCCTCACCTCAAGGATGGCACCTGTGGCCAAAGGTCACCGGGCCGGCGCTGCCGCCGCGTCGGCCGTACGAAGGCGTGCCGGGAGAACGAAGCCGGAAAGCGCCGAGCCGCGAAACCAGTCCGATCCGACCGAACCCACGACCGCCGCGAGCGCGCGGCCGAGCCGCCGCGCCGTGCTGACCGGCGGCGTGGGAGCCGGCGTGCTCGTCGCACTGCCGGACGTACTCGTCGCGGCTCCCGCCCGCGCGGCCGCCTCCACCCCGGGGTCCGCAGCCGCCACCACCGCGCCACCCGCGCACTTCTTCCTCTACGGCTCGACCGGGCCGAGTTCGCCGCCGGCCGTGCAAGGCTGGCGCCCACCCGCCGCGCGTAACGCCCCCGCGCCCGCGCCGCGCACGGTCGGCACCGGGCTGGCCGCGCGGCCGGCCCGCTCCGCGGACGGCGCGAGCGTCGCCTTCCCGACCGTGCTGACCGGGCCCGGCGGCGCGGACGTGACGCTGTCCGTCGTCGACGCGGCCTCCGGCGCGGTCCAGACCGAGGCCACCGTGCACCTGCCCGGCGTCCCGGCCGACGCGTCCGTCCTGGTCCGCCCAGTCTTCGCGGGCGCCGTCACGGTCGCCCTGGTGATCGCCGTGAGCGTGCCGAGCGGCTGGCACACCTTCCGGAAGTCCGCCGCCGCTGGCACCGCCGTCGTCACCCCGTCCGCGAACTGGACGACACATCACGTTCTGGCCTACCTCGACCGCCGCACCGGCACCTTCACCGGACCGTTCGACCTCGCAGACGCGCCCTCGCTCGCCTGGACCGACTCGGTCGCCGACGCCGAGAACCTCTACCTGTGGACGATCCGCGAACCCGCGGTGTCCGTCGGCACCAAGGCCGAGCCGCTGCCCGCGCCCCCGGTCAGGCTGCTGACCTTCCCGCTCGGCTCCGCCCGCCCCGGCCGCTCGGTACGCTCGGCCGGCACCTGGCCGGGCGGTGCCACCGGGCTGGTGCTGTCCACCGGGGACGTCGTACGTGTAGTGGATGGCCGCGACCTCGAGGTGTACACGCCAGGCAGCGATGCGAGGTCCCGTCGCGTCCGCTTCGCCGAACTGCAGATGGACACCGCCAAGGCTGGCGCGACCAACCTGCACGCCCGTCCGGACGGCACGCTCGTCATCACCAACGCCGCCTTCGGCCGGGCGCTCGTCGTCGACCCGGCCGCCGGATTCCGCACCGTCGCGGCGCTCGAATTCCCGCGCCCGAGGATCTCCCTGGGCGGCCCCGACGCGAAGAGCGCGCTGTCCCCGGACGGATCAGTGCTCTACACCCTCGGCTCCGCGGACGCGGGCGGCCTCAGCGCCTACGACCTGTCCACCGGAGCACTCGTCGCGGCCTACGGCGACGGGTCCCACTACTCGGGGGTCTACCGGCTGCCGAGCGGCACCGTGCTCGGCGTCGCCGGCGCCGAGACCGGCTCCCGGCTCGGATTCCTCACCGCGGACCTGAGCCTGCTCGGCACGGTCGGCACCGACATGTACGTGGCGGAGGTGTTCTGAACATGGCCGGTTTCGACACCGCGAGCACCGTGCAGAACCAGGTCCCGGCGGCAATCAACTACTGGGGCAAGCCGGCGTTCTGGGTGCGGTACTTCTCGCCCTGCTACTACACTGCGCTCAACTCCGACCCGGTCACCGAGTGCACGGCCGTCTGGAACGGCAACAGCAGCTCGCCGAGGCTCGGCGTGATCAGTGCGCCGACCCAGTCGCGGCTCAACGGCACCAGCTCCGAAGGCCACGCCGACGCCCAGACGTTCATCAGTTCGCTGATCTCGACGTACACCTCGGTGGGCCCGCTCCAGCTGCCCGCGAACGGAGTCCTGTACTGCTGGCTGGACCAGGAGGCCTCGACCTCGCTGAGCCTGTCCTACTGGAACGGCTGGGCCGGGTACGTCAACGGATACGCATACGCCGGCGGGCACCCGTTCCACGCCGCGCTGTACTGCAACCCGTACGCCGCCCCGCCGAACTGCTCGGTGATCGACAGCTCCTCCGCGGTGCACTGCTACGCGGTGTGGTCCAGCGAACCGCTCAGGTGCTCCAACACCCTCGCCAACCCGCCGGCCTGGGCCGCCGAGTCGTGCTCCGGGGTGACCACCATGCTGTGGCAGTACTGGGACGAAGGCATCTGCTACAGCACCTCGGCCAATGTCGACCTCGACGTCGGGCGCCCCAACACCAGCTACGGCAACTACTGCTTCTACCTCAGTTCGAAGCCGTAGCGGGGGCGTCGCGGTGCTCGCAGGGCCTCTCAACCCGCCGCAAGCGGCGCTCTCCGGCGTCGTGCTCGGCAGCGGCGCGCTGTTGCTCCTGGCCGCAGCGGCGAAGCTGGGACGCACGGCGCGCCGCGCCGCGGCGCGCGGGCAGGACGCCGGAGAGGACGCCGGCGAGGGCGGGGCGATCCGCGCGGCGCTGCGGATCGGGCCGTCGCGCTGGCGCCGGGTCGAACTGATCGCGGGCCTGGTGGAAACCGCGACCGGCGCGGCGGTGTGCCTCGGTTACCGTCCCGCCGTCGCGGGCACCGCCATGGCGATTCAGGGTACGATATTCCTGTCCTTACTGACATATGCCCGCCTGGTGAAGGCGCCGGGCGGGTGCGCTTGTGTCCGCCGGCCCGAACACCCCGGCGCGACGGTCGGCCGGCCGGCCCAGGCGCGTGCGGGCTTCCTGCTCGCGGCCGGAGTCACGCAGGCAGTCGGCGCGCCTCTTACGCAGCGGTGGTGGGGGAGCGGGTCGGCAGTCGCGGAGCGGATCGCCGCCGCCGCGATCGCCCTGGGCGTCCTGGCGGCTCTGCTGGAAGCCGAGCAGCCCTGGCGCACGCCGCGCTGTGGCCGCCGGATCTTGTCGCCCCGGCGCGACGCGTTCGCGGCGCTGGCGAGGCACGGCACGTTCGCGGCCGTGTCCGCCGCGGCGGGTCCGTTCGCCGGCGGCCACACGCATCGGCGAGACGGCTGCGCCGACGAGTTCGCGTTCCGGGCGACCGGACGCGTGGTCGTCTTCCGCGTCAGCCGCACCGGGCCCGGCGGCGCGCCCGCTGTCCAGGCCCGGGTCGAGGCCGTCCTCGACCCGGGCCCGGCGGCGTGAAGAACGCTGCACCGATCGACGCGTCACGGCGGCGGGCCGGGCACCGGACCGGTCACTCGACCGGAGCCGGTACCCGGCCCGCCGTGCTGCGTGGTTCCTTCGGTTCGCGCCGGGGTCGCTCAGCCCTTCACCGAGCCGGCCAGCAGGCCGCGCACGAAGTAGCGCTGGAGCGAGAAGAACACCGCGAGCGGGACGATGATGGCGATGAACGCGCCCGCGGTCAGCAGCTCCCATCGTCCGCCGAACGAGCCGACCATCTGGGACAGCCGCACGGTCAGCGGCTCGACCGCCTGCGAGCCGCCCGCGAAGGTCAGGCCCACCAGCAGGTCGTTCCACACCCACAGGAACTGGAAGATGGCGAACGCGGCCAGCGCCGGGGTCGCCAGCGGCAGGATGATCGTGCGGAACACCCGGAAGTGTGACGCCCCGTCGACCAGCCCCGCCTCGATCAGGTCTCGCGGGATCTGCGCGATGAAGTTGTGCAGCAGGTAGATCGCCAGCGGCAGCGCGAACATCGTGTGCGCCGTCCACAGCGACACGTACGTGCCGCTGACGTTCAGCGCCGGGATGAGCGCGATGGTGCCGATGTGCGCGCCGCCGGAGAACAACTGGAGCAGCGGGACCAGCGCCAGCTGCAACGGGACCACCTGGAGCGCGAAGATGAAGAAGAACAGCGCGTCGCTGCCCCTGAACTTCACCCACGCCAGCACGTAGGCCGCCATCGCCGCGATGCTCAGCGGGAACAGCGTGGCCGGGATGGTGATGGCCAGCGAGTTGACCAGGAACGGCATGATGCCGCCGGAGGTACCGAAGTTGGCGCTGTGGAAAAGCACGGTGTTGTAGTTCGACAACGTCAACTGCGGATGCGCGAACGCCGTCCACCAGCCGGAGGTCGCGGACGCGCCGGACGGCCGGAACGAGGCGATGAACAGGCCGAAGGTGGGGACCGTCCACAGCACGGTGAGCAGGATCACGAGGACCGAGGCGAGCGGGGAGGCGAAGGAGCGGCGTACCGCCTTCACGGCCGACCCGGTCGGGCCCGTGTTGATCGGGGAAACGACTTCGGCAGGAGTGCTCACCGGATCTGCCTCTCCCGTCGTAGCAGGACGATGTTGTACCCCACCAGCGGCAGGACGCCGGCGAACAGAATGACCGCGAGCGCGCTGCCCTTGCCGGTGTCGAAGTTGGTGAAGGTCTGCGAGTACATGTCGTTGGCCAGCACCTCGGTGCCGAAGTTGCCGCCGGTCATGGTGCGGATGATGTCGAACAGCTTCAGGGTGATGATCATCACCGTGGTCAGCACCACGATCAGCGTATTGCGGATCATCGGCAGGGTGATGCGGAACGCCATCGCCAGCCCCCGCGCGCCGTCCACCTTCGCCGCGTCGATGATGTCGTCCGGGATGGCCTTGATCGCCGCGGACAGCACCACCATGGCGAACCCGGTCTGCGACCAGACCATGATCACCATGAGCAGGAAGTTGTTGAGCGGGTGGGTCAGGATCCAGTCCGGCGGATTGTGCCAGCCCAGCTTCATCACGATCTCGCTCAGCAGTCCGGTCTGCGGCCTGCCGGGCGCGCGGTAGTCGTAGACGAACTTCCAGATGATCGACGCGCCGACGAACGAGATCGCCATCGGCATGAAGATCAGCGACTTGTACACCGACTGCCATCTGAGCCGGTCCACCAGCACGGCCATCAGCAGCCCGAGCACGGTCGCCACGATCGGTGCGATCAGGATCCACAGCAGCGTGTTGATCAGCGCCTGTTGGGCCGAGTGGTTGGTGAACGCCCAGGTGTAGTTCTTCCCGCTGATGAAGGCGGTGGAGTCGTCGTTGTAGAAGCTCAGATAGATCGTGCGGATCGCCGGGATGACCAGCCCCACCGCCAGCAGGATCAGCGCGGGGCCGAGCAGCACCGTGATGGTCATCGGCCGGTGCAGCCGGCCGGTGGCCCGGCCGGCTGCCACGAAGATGATCAGGCCGACCCCGAAGAAGATCAGGATGGCCTCGCCGCTCTGACCGAGCTTCGAGGCCGCGTCACTCGCGGTGCCGGCCAGGAACGGGTGTACGGGCGCGGACATCATCCGGCCTCCGGGGTGCGGAGGCCGGACGATGCGATCGAGCTCTGCGTCACGACGACGGCCAAGCGCTGTCGATGTCCTGCGCGACCTGGGTGGTGTTCCAGCCCTGGGCGAACCACGCGGTCATCGCCTTCCACTCCTCCCCGGAGCCGATGGCGGCCGGCATCAGGTCCGAGGCGTCGAACCGGAAAGTGGAGTTCGGGTCGGTCAGGTACTTCGCGGACAGCTGGTCGATCGGGTCGGTGTAGAGGGTCTTGTCGACCTTCTCGTTCGCGGACACCCAGCCGCGGGCGACCTTGATCCGGGCCTCGGCCCACTGCGGAGTGGACAGGTAGTTCTGCACCGCCTGCACCTCGGGCCGCGAGGAGAACGCGGTCACGAACTCGCCGCCGCCCTCGACCGGGGTCTGCGTGGAGCCGGCCGCCGGCAGGTAGAACGCGAACACGTCGCCGTCAGGCCCGACCTGGGTGCCGGTCGGCCACTGCGCCTCGTAGAACGAGGCCTGCTGGAGCATCCAGCAGTCACCCTTGAGGATCGGCTTGCCCGCGTCCTGGAAGGTGGTGGTCGCGATGGTCTTCACGCCACCGAAGCCGCCGTTCACCCACGCCGGGTTGAGCATCCAGTTCTGGACGGTCTTCATCGCGTCCTGGATCTGCGGGTCGGAGAACTTCGCCTTGTGGCTGACCCAGTCGTCGTAGACCTGGCCGCCGTACTTGCCGAGCACGACCTCCTCGAGCCAGTCCGTGGCCGGCCAGCCGGTCGCCGTGCCGGAACTGATGCCGCCGCACCACGGCTTGCCCTTGCCGGAGGTCGCGATCTTCGCCGACAGCGACATCAGGTCGCTCCAGGTGGTGGGCACCTGGTAGCCCGCCGTCCTGAACGCCTTGGGCGAGTACCAGACCAGGGACTTCATGTTCGCGCTCATCGGCGCGGCGTAGAACGTCCCGTTGACGGTGGCGTACTGCTTCCAGATCGGTGCCCAGTTGTTCTCGTTGGACACCGTGTCGGCCGGCGGCTTGACCACCTTGTGCGTCTTGACCATCTGGGCCAGCAGGCCCGGCTGCGGGATGACGGCCAGGTCCGGGGCGTTGCCGCCGGAGACCCGAACGCCCAGCTGCGACTCGAAGTCGTTCGAGCCCTCGTACGAGATCTTGATCCCGGTGCAGTGCGTGAACTGCGCCCACGACTTCTGCAGGGAGTCCGACTCGGGACTGATGATCGAGGCGAACATCGTCACGGTCGTCCCCGAGTGGCCCGCATACGCCTGGTACTGCGCGCAGTCGCCGGTGAGGGAGGGTGTGGCCTGCGTGCCCTTCGAACCGCTGCTGCACGCGGCCGCGAGCAGCGAGGCGGATGCGGCGGCGGTGAGCAGTGCTCGTCGTCTGGCGTGTGGCCGTGTGTGCTCGTCGTGGCTCCGGGTACGTGGCCCCCGTGTGCCAGAGGTGCTGAACATCATCGTCCTCGATCCCTGACTCGCTGATTTCCGGTGCGTTCTCAGGAAAGTCGTTGACTCGGCCCGAGAAACGACACATGAGATGCAACCTTGGTTTTGTTGCCGCGTCCAGCGTTATAGCTGGATCAACCCGGTAACGATTCGGCCAACCTATTCGGCCGCGTCGTGATGACGGGTGATGGCGCACGTCGCGCCCCTTCACGCCTGGAAACTACTCGCCCGGCGAGCGCGGCGAAGGATTCACCCGCCGCAATGGGCCGAATGGGTGGGAATCGCCGGGGTCAGGCAGTATGGGTTAGCCCGAAAGCAGTAGACCGCGGTGTCCGGCCGTCCGGGCGCCGAGAACTGGCGCTGCCGACCGCATTCGGCTGCCCGCCCGTCCGGCGCGACCTGGCGCGGGGCGCGGGGCGAACGATCCGCGCGTTCCCGGCCGGGCTGTCCCATCCGGCCGATAAGGTGCGGTCATGGCTGCGGCGACGGGTGTCCACACGCAGGAAGAGGGCCCGAGCCCGAACCTCCACCTCGCGGTGCTCGAAGGCGTGCTCGAACGCATCACCTACGCCAACGAGGAGACCGGTTACACGGTCGCGCGCGTCGCCGCGTCGCGTTCCTCCGGCGCCCGCGGCTCGGACGAACTGCTCACGGTGGTCGGCGCGCTGCTCGGCGCGCAGCCCGGCGAGTCGCTGCGGATGCGCGGCCGGTGGGGCTCACACGCGCAGTACGGCCGGCAGTTCCACGTCGAGAACTACACGACGGTCCTGCCCGCGACCATACAGGGCATCCAGCGTTACCTCGGGTCCGGGCTGATCAAGGGCATCGGGCCGAAGCTGGCGGAGCGCATCGTCGAGCACTTCGGCACCGACACGCTCAACATCATCGAGACCGATGCGCAGCGCCTGGTCGAGGTGCCCACGCTCGGGCCGAAGCGCACGAAGCTGATCGCGGACGCCTGGGTCGAGCAGAAGGCCATCAAGGAGGTGATGGTCTTCCTCCAGTCGGTCGGCGTCACCACCTCGATCGCGGTACGGATCTACAAGAAGTACGGCGACGAAGCGATCGACGTGGTCAAGTCGCAGCCCTACAAACTGGCCGCGGACGTGTGGGGGATCGGTTTCAAGACCGCGGACGCCATCGCGCGGGCTGTCGGCATCCCGCACGACTCGCCGGAACGCGTGAAGGCCGGGCTCCAGTACACGTTGTCGCAGGCTTCCGACGCGGGCGACTGCTTCCTGCCCCGGGAGAAGCTGATCGAGGCGGCCGTCAAGATCCTGACCGTGGACGCGACCCTGTGCGGCACGTGCCTGGAGGAGCTGGTCGCGGCGCAGGGCGCGGTGCGCGAGACGCTGCCTGGGGAGTGGGCGGACACCGAGGCGGTGTACCTGGTCCCGTTCCACCGCGCCGAGGTCTCGCTGGCCGCGCAGCTGCTGCGGCTAAAGAACGCGCGCGAGGATCGGCTCGCGCAGTTCCAGCAGGTCGAATGGGACAAGGCGCTGGCATGGCTGCGCTCTGGCACCGGCAGCGAGCTGGCGCCGGA
Source organism: Actinocrinis puniceicyclus (assembly GCF_018283645.1). Classification (GTDB taxonomy): domain Bacteria; phylum Actinomycetota; class Actinomycetes; order Streptomycetales; family Catenulisporaceae; genus Actinocrinis; species Actinocrinis puniceicyclus. The sequence goes on from NZ_JAGSXH010000022.1 coordinate 53,879, forward strand.
GCAGGAGCAGGCCGTGCGGCTGGCGCTGACCAGCCGGCTTGCGGTGCTCACCGGCGGCCCCGGCTGCGGCAAGTCCTTCACCGTCCGCTCGATCGTGCGGCTGGCCCGGGCGAAGCGGGCGAAGGTCGTGCTGGCCGCGCCGACCGGGCGCGCGGCCAAGCGGCTGGCCGAGCTGACCGGAGCCGAGGCCGCGACCGTGCACCGCCTGCTCGAACTGAGGCCCGGCGGCGACGCGGCCTACGACAGGGACCGCCCGCTGGACGCGGATCTCGTCGTCGTCGACGAGGCCTCCATGCTCGACGTGCTGCTGGCCAACAAGCTGGCCAAGGCGGTGGCCCCCGGCGCGCACCTGCTGCTGGTCGGCGACGTGGACCAGTTGCCGAGCGTCGGCGCCGGCGAGGTGCTGCGGGACCTGCTGGACGCCGAACCGGTGCCGCGGGTGCGGTTGACCCAGGTCTTCCGGCAGGCGCAGCAGTCGGGCGTCGTGGTCAACGCGCACCGGATCAACGCCGGAAAGCCGCTGCGGCTGCGCGAGTTCCCGGACTTCCACCTGTTCACCGAGGACGACTCGGACAAGGCCGCCGAACTCGTCGTCGAGCTCGCGGCCAGCCGTGTGCCGCGCCGGTTCGGTTTCGACCCGCGCCGCGATGTCCAGGTGCTCGCGCCGATGCACCGCGGCCCGGCCGGGGCCGGCAATCTCAATATCCTGCTTCAGCAGGTGCTCACACCGCATCGGGACGGCGCACCGGAGCGGCGCTTCGGCGGCCGGGTCTTCCGCGTCGGCGACAAGGTCACCCAGATCCGCAACAACTACGACAAGGGCGCCAACGGGGTGTTCAACGGCACCGGCGGCATCGTCACGGCCATCGACCCGGACGAGCAGAAGCTGGCCGTGCGCACCGACGAGGACGAGCTGATCCCGTACGACTTCGCCGAGCTCGACGAACTCCAGCACGCCTACGCGGTCACCGTGCACCGTTCACAGGGCTCTGAGTATCCCGCGGTGGTCATCCCGGTGACCACCAGCGCCTGGACCATGTTGCAGCGCAATCTGCTCTACACGGCGGTCACCCGGGCCAAGAAGCTGGTGGTGCTGGTCGGCTCCGAGCGGGCCCTGGCCCAGGCGGTGCGCACGGCCGGCTCCGGCCGCCGCCACACGGCGCTGGACCTGCGCCTGGACGGCAGACTCACCACGCATTATTCAGAGCTCTGATTTCACCGCGGCCGGCGCGAACCCGCTGGCGTGGCCCTCCCACCAGCGCAGCGCGAAGTCGTACGCCGCCCGCACGCCGAACAGCCGTGCCCGCGCGGCGCCCACCGGACCCGTCCGCACCGCGCCGGTCTCCGCTTCGAAGCCGCGGCCGAGTCGCCCGAACCGGGAGTCGTCCAGGTCGACGCCCTCGAACGCCGTCCAGCCATCGCCCGGCCAGTCCGCGATCCGGCACTGGTACGCGCGCCGCGGCCGCGCCAGCTGCGGGGCGTACTCGGCGAGGTGGAAAGCCGTGCACGCGTCGTAGCCGACGCCGAGCAGCAGCACCTTGGCGTCGGCTTCGTGCAGGGCGCCGAGCGGCGAGTCCCAGCCCAGGTGACACTCCAGCTTGTGCACGGCCATCAGCTGGCGCGCCCGCGGACCCACCGCCGCGAGCGAGGTCTGCGGATGTGTGCTGCGGCATGCGCCCGGCATGGTCCTTACGCACTCCGCGAGTGCCCCCATACCGGACGACGGAGTGGTGCGCGGGTCGAAGGCGGGCAGTCCCGCGCGATAAGCCTTGACCTGCTCGGCGTCCAGCCCCGCGACGGCTTGACGGTGGACGCGGGAGGTGGTGGAGTTCCACGCGGTCTGCGTGGGCACGACCACGGTGCCGGTGGAGCCCACCTGATCGAGTAGAGCCCTGGCGACGGTGTATGCGCAACGGGTGCGCGGGGCGACCCGGCGCAGCGAGCAGTGTACGAGCACGATATCGCCCGGTGCGAGGCCCAGGCCCGCCAATTGCCTGGTCAGCCGCCTGCATTCGCGCTGCTGCGTCATCGGGGGCATCCGTCTGGGCACCAGGACAAGGTAGCGCCGCCCGGCCGCCCGGTCTGCCGGAACGTGAAACTTACCGCCGTACGAGTGAAGAATTGAAGAAACACGGGTGAAGAAAGGCGCGGCCGACGCGTTGGCTCGGTGGGTCGATGCGGACCTGGTTTGGTCGCGCCGGCCCTCCGGTCCGCTGTTCATCGGGGCATGAGGCGGGAATGAGAAGCGGGTGAGTTACCGGATCGCTGTCCTCATCCGGCTGTCGCCGCCCACTGGTAGGCGGTGCCGCGATGTACGGCCGCGTAGATGCGGTCCCGCAGCAGGTTCGCTTCGTGATCGGTCAGCGTGCGTTCCAGGTCTCTGAGAACGACGCGCACCAGCAGGTTGTCCTGGTCAGCGCGCGCGCCCAACCGGTCGCGGGCCGCGGCGGGCAGGGTCGCGAGCGGCGTACGCGAAAGGATCTGCACGGATTCGACCTGCGCCGCGCCCGGGCCGAGCGCGTCGCGCACCCGGTCGCCCAGGTCCTCGGCCGAGTCGCCCTCGTTCACCGCGACGGACAGGTCCCGGCGCACCGGCGGCATCGCGGAGACCGCACGGTACGGCTCCAGGTCCAGCATCTGCCCGGCGATCCGGGGATCTGACGCACGCAGCAGCCGGATGTCCGGCACCGACTTGACCAGCATCAGCAGCCTGTCGAGCCCGGGGCCCAGCGCGAGACCGCGGTACGCGTCGTCGAGGCCCGCGCGGGCCAGGACGCCGGGGTGCGCGAGACCGCCCTCGCCGATCTCGATCCACTCCCCGTTTACCAGCACGTCAGCCTGCTGGCCGTTCAGCGTGTAGGGGTGTACGCGCGATTCGAGGCGGTGAGCGGCGCCGGGCAGCAGCGCGTTGAGGATGAGCGCGATCATCTCTCGCAGATCCGCGTCGCCGAGTCGCGGCGTACGGCGGCTGATACGCCACAGGTCCACTTGATGCGGCGTGCCGGTGTGCAACCGGTCGATCGCATCGCGCCGATAGACCATCCCAGGGCACACGAGCAGTACATCGTCGGCTGGGTCGGCGGCCAACGCGCGCAAGGCGGCCGGGACGAGCGCGCTCGAGTGGCTACGCAGCATCCGCTGCTCATCCACATAGCGGGTGTATCGCGCGTCACGCGTTACATCGCTCGGGTCATAACCGAGGGCGTCGTAGTTGTCCGCGATCGGCACGATGCGTTCACCACGGCACCAGCGCACCTCGCACCCCCATGCGTCGGCGAGGGCACGTACCGCGCGGTCGAGCACGAGCTGCACCGCGTGCGCGCCCTCGCGCGGGTCGGACAGGTCACGGATCGCCAGGTCGCGCTCGAGGTGCTCGGCGGACAGCGCGACGGCCGAGGCAGGCAACGGGTTCATCAGAGGACTTCCTGTCTGGTTGGAGCGGACGGTTCGGGAGAACCCCTGGTCCGTCGGCTCGAACCCTGCGGAAGTCGCTAGCGGCCTGAAGCGGCCGAGGCGTGGGGAAGCGCGACCCCTGCGGTTCCCGGACGGGACCAGGGGCCGGTAAATCGGTATGTCACGACTACCGAGGCCACGTGTCCAGCATACGGGATCGAACCGGCGCGCAGCCCGCCGGAGAAATCTTCCGGGCGATGTCGAGATGCGGCCTTCCCCGTTCGACGCGTAGACAGGAAAGGCGAAAGGCGCCCACGGCCCGGCTCATCCCCAGGCCGGAATCGGAAGGTACTGCACATGCGATACATGTCACTGATCAAGATCGATCCCGCCGGCGTGCCCGAGGGCGGCCCGAGCGAGGAGCTGATGACCGAGATGGGCAAGCTGATCGAGGAGATGACCAAGGCCGGGGTGCTGCTCGACACCGCGGGTCTCGCGCCGCTGGAGGAGTCGACCCGGGTGCAGCTGTCCGGCGGGAAGCTGACCGTGCTCGACGGCCCGTTCACCGAGGCCAAGGAGTTCGTCGGCGGTTACGCGCTGATGCAGTGCCGCTCCCAGGACGAGGCGGTGGAGTGGGCGAAGCGTTTCCTGACCATCCACGGCGACCAGTGGGAGATCTCCCTGGAGGTCCGCGCGGTGCAGGAGCCGGACGCGTAGCCTCCCTCACCGTCTCGGCGGCGCCGTGCGGAGCGCCGCAGGGGGCGCTTTGCGCAGGCGCCGCCGCGGCGGTGAGATGGGGGTGTGAACCAAGCCGACGAGCGGACCCGGCGCGCGGTCGAGGCGGTGTGGCGGATCGAGGCGCCCCGCCTGATCGCCGGGCTGGCCCGGATCGTCGGCGATATCGGCGTGGCCGAGGACCTGGCGCAGGACGCGTTGATCGCAGCGTTGGAGCAATGGCCGGACGAGGGGGTACCGCGCAGTCCCGGCGCCTGGCTGATGGCGGTGGGCAAGCGGCGCGCCGTGGACCTGATCCGCCGCGACCGGACGTACGCGCGCAAGCTCGCGCTGGTCGGCCGGGACCTCGACGCGGACGAATCGGAGTCAGGTCTCGGGATCGAGCCTGACGCGATCGAGGACGACCTGCTCGGGCTGGTGTTCACCGCCTGCCATCCGGTGCTCGCCCCGCAGGCGCGCGTGGCGCTCACGCTGCGGCTGCTCGGCGGTCTCACCACCGTGCAGATCGCCCGCGCGTACCTCGTACCGGAGGCCACGATCGCGCAACGCATCGTGCGTGCCAAACGGCTGCTCACGCAGCAACGGGTGCCGTTCGAGGTTCCGGCCGGGGCGCAGCTGGCCGAGCGGTTGCCCTCGGTCCTCGAGGTGGTCTATCTCATCTTCAACGAGGGCTACTCGGCGACCGCGGGGGACGACTGGATGCGCCCCGCGCTGTGCGAGGACGCGCTGCGCCTGGCCCGGGTGCTGGCCGGCCTCATGCCGGCGGAGCCTGAGGTGCACGGCCTGGCCGCGCTACTGGAGATCCAGTCCTCGCGGGTCGCGGCCCGCGGCGGCGCGGGCGGCGGCGTGGTACTGCTGGCCGATCAGGACCGGGGGCGCTGGAACCGGCTGATGATCCGCCGCGGCTTCGCGGCCCTGGCGAAAGCCGACGCGCTGGCGAAGGCGAGAGGCCGGGCCCCCGGGCCCTACCTGCTGCAAGCCGCGATCGCGGCGTCGCACGCACGAGCCCTGACCACGCAGGACACCGACTGGGCCGTCATCGCGCGCCTTTACGACGCTCTCATCGTTCTGCTTCCATCACCGGTCGTCGCGCTCAACCGCGCGGTCGTCGTGGGCATGGCGCGCGGGCCGGCCGCCGGGCTGGCCCTGGTGGACGAACTGGCCGGCTCCGGCGAGCTGAAGGACTATCACCTGCTGCCGGCGGTGCGCGCGGACCTGCTCGCCCGGCTCGGCCGATACGGCGAGGCGCGCACAGAGCTCGAATACGCCGCGCCGCTGGCGCGCAACGCCGCCGAACGCGCGCTGCTGCTCGAACGCGCTGCCGCGCTGCCGCGCTGACCTGTGCCCGCGGCGCAACACCACGTGTTCGTGCCGGCTCAGCCGGCCGGGCCGGGCGGCGGCGACTGACGCTCGCTCGCCCACACTCGCAGCGGACCTGCGGCGTCATGGTTCGGTAAGGGGGTCGTAATCGGTCGGTAAGGGCGTTGGTGCTGGTGAAGTGGGGTGTGCGCGGGATTCGATGGGCACATGGCCAGATTCGAGTTCCCGACGCCGCCGTCCTGGTTGCGGCGCGGACCGCTGCGCGAGGGCGCGTTCCGCAGTTCCCTGCACGACGAACGCACCGCCGCGCTGCTGGGCACGGCGCTCGGCGTCGCGTTCGCCACCGCGTTCCTGACCGGTTTGATCAGCCACGAACTGCAACTGCGGCACCCGCCGAGCTGGATTCCGGACCGGCCGGTGTGGATCTACCGGTTCACCCAGGGCCTGCACGTGGCGTCGGGCCTGGCCGCCGTTCCGCTGCTGCTGGCGAAGCTGTGGACGGTCTATCCGCGGCTGTTCACATGGCCGCCCCTCTCGTCGCTGCGGCACGGTCTGGAACGGCTCTCGATCCTGGTGCTGGTCGCCGGGGCCGTCTTCCAGTTGGTCACCGGCCTGCTCAACGTGATCCAGTGGTATCCGTGGGCGTTCGCGTTCGTGCCGACGCACTATCAGGTCGCGTGGATCACCGTAGGCGCGCTGATCGTGCATATCGCGGTCAAAGCACCGGCGATCGCGCGCGGCTACCGACGATCGGCCGTACCGGCGGCTTCGACCGTGTCTACTGCCGTGCCTGCCGAACCGGCGGCATCGGTCGTACCGGCCGTCCAGCCCGAGGCGGCCTCAACGCGGCCCGGCACAGTCAGCCGTCGTTCGCTGCTTACCGCGACGGGCGCCGCGGTCGGCGTCGTCACGCTGACCACCGTGGGCCAGTCGGTGACCTCGCTGCGCGGCCTCGACCTGCTCGCGCCGCGCGACCCCTCGGTCGGGCCGCAGGGCGTGCCGATCAACCGGACCGCAGCCCAAGCCGGGGTGCTCACCAGCGCCCATGACCCGGCCTGGCGGCTCGAGGTCGCCGGGCCGCGTCCCTTCCGCCTGTCCCTGGCTCAACTCGGCGCGCTCCCGCAATGCGAGGCGGCGCTGCCGATCGCGTGCGTCGAAGGCTGGTCGGTCAACGGCCGCTGGGCCGGGGTTCGGCTGCGCGACCTGTTGGATCGGGCCGGCGCGGCGCCCGGCGCCGACATCCGCATCGTCTCGCTCGAGCGGTCCGGGTTCTACGCCACCACCACGATGCCGCGCGAGTACGCGCGCGACCCGCTCACGCTGCTGGCGCTGCGGCTCGGCGGGCTGCCGCTGAGCGTCGACCACGGATATCCGGCCCGGATCATCGCGCCGGGCCGGCCGGGTGTGCTGCAAACCAAGTGGGTCCAGCGGATCGAGGTGCTGTGATGTCGAGTGGACGGTATCTCAGGGTGCGGGTACCAGCGTTCCGGTCCGCCGCCGCCGCCGCCGCGGCCCGCCCAGCGCTGTTCGCCAGGATCGCGCTCGGCGCGTTCGGCGCGTGGGTGGCCAGCATCGGTGCGCGGGCACTGCTGCGCGGGCACCCCTTCTCCGCGAACGCGCCGGTCGGCCGCTGGCTGATCGGCGGGGTGATCGCGCACGACGCCGTGATCGCTCCGGTGGTGTTCCTGGCTAGCGCGGCGATGGTCCGTCTGACCGGCCCGCGCACGCGTCAGGCGCTGGCGGCGTTGCTGCTGATCGGCGGTTCGGTACTGATCGTCGGTCTGCCTGATGTGTTGCGCAAAGGCCACAACCCGAATCCGACCGTGACCCCCTTGGACTACACCCGCAACCTGGCCGTCGTGCTGCTCGCCGTGGCGGGCGGGGTGCTGCTCACCACCGCGGCGAGCGCGGCGCGCGCGGCGCGCCGGCGGCGATTGTGCCGCGGGGCCGAGGTGAGCGCCGCCGTGCGGGCCGCACCGGCCGAAGCGCGGGAGGGCCGGATCGTGAACGACGACGCGAACCGGACGACCGCGGTCGAGTCCGGCGCGGCCGAGTCCGGCGCGGGCGAATCCAGTGCGGTCGAATCCAGTGCGGTCGAATCCGGCGCGGTCGAATCCGGCGCGGGCGAGAGCGGTGGCTGATTCTGTCTCCCGCACGCCGACGACCTGAACCTGATCGGCTACGACCTGACCGACGGCCCGTCCTGGACCGGCCCGCCGTCACTCGATCTTGAAGGCCACGGCCGCGTAGCAGGAGACCTCCGCGTCCGTGACGCTGGAAAGTCCGTTGTGCTCGTCGGGCCGCCAGCGGTGCGCGACCGTCACCCCCGGTTCCACCAGGTCCCAGCCCGCGAAGAACCTCGTGAAGTCCGCGCGGGTGCGCGGTTGCAGAGTGCCCACGGACGACCGGTAGACCATCGACGCCTTCTCCGACGCCTCCGGGGCGAAATCGGAAGTGCCGTGCGAGATCACCAGCGCGCTGCCCGGCGCGACGGCGTCCTTCAGCCGCTCGACGATGGCGTATGCGCCGCCCTCCGTATCGCCGCCCCGCTGATCTGGCACGGCGTCGTGCGAGGCGCCGAACTCGTCCGAGACGTCGAGGTCGTCGGCGACGAAGGGCAGCACCGAGTTGAGGCTCAGCGCGACCGGGCGGGAGAGGTCCAGGGTCTCGTGCAGCGCCGGGGCCGACAGGATCGATCCGGGCTTTCTCAGGTCCGCCTCGACATAGGCGGTGCGCCCGGCGGGGTGGCTGCGCAGGAGGGCCTGCGCGTGCGTGAGCACGATCGGGTCGTTGTCGACGTAGACGATCCGCGCGTCGGGCGAGACTTCCTGCGCGATCTCGTGCAGGTTCGGCGACGTAGGTATGCCGGTGCCGATGTCGAGGAACTGCCGCAACCCGCGCCGCGCGAGGTAGCGCGTGGACCGGTGCATGAACTCCCGGTTGGCGCGAGCAGTGACCAGCGCCGTGGGGAACGCGGCCATCACCCGGCCGACCGCCTCCCGGTCCGCGGGGAAGTTGGTCCGCCCGCCCAAGTAGTAGTCATACATCCGGGCCGCGTGCGGCCGGTCCAGCTGCAAGTCAACGCCGGTCTCGTCGTCCATGCCCAGTGTCCTTCCGCCCGTGGCGCAGACCGCAACAATACCGCGAACGCCGAATCAGAGTTCGCAGTCGCCCGCTCGATCCGGTGGGGGGCGGTCGCGCGGCCGAACGCGCGCCGGTCGGTTCACTACCGCACGCTCGATAATCCGCGAGGCCGTTGAACAATACGGGCCCGTCTCTGGTTGCCTGGAGTGCATAAGAGCCCTTTCCAGGCCCTTTCACCGACGGCCGGCCCGGCACGGAACGGCGAGGTGCCCGCGAACGCCCGGAGCGTCCCTGATGATTGACCCGGTACACCCGTCGACGGCGCTCTGCGCCGAACGGGCCGTGGGCGCGGACACGGGTCTGACGGCCCGCCGCATATTCGACCCCGGCGCGAGCGTCGCCGTCGAAGACGTCTGCCGCCGCCGGTGGGATTCGCTTCGGTGACACGCGAGGAGCCGCCGACGCGTGCGGGGTCCCGGCTCACCGGGTATCTGCATTTGTCGTTCACCGTCTTCGTCGAGAAGCACCAGATCATCTGGCTGAAGTTCGCGCACCTCAACGTCGGCGCCGAGGCCGCCGCGGAAGAGATCGTCGACGAGGTGACCGCGCAACTGGCGGAGAACTGGGAGCACGCGCTCGCGCAGGACAGTGTCGAACGCTACGCCCTCAACCTCGTCAAGACCGCGGTCGTGCGCTGGCAGGCCGAGCACGCCGCGCCCTGCGACTTCGTGCCCAACGCGGCGTTCCTGCGCGCGATCCGCGACGGGCGCAACGATTTCGCCGTGCTGGACGAGTCGCTCGGCCTGTTCAGCGCGATCTCGGAACTGCCCGAGCGTCAGTACATGGTCATCGTGCTCTGCTTCGTGCTCGGCTACTCGGACCAGGACGCGGCGCGGCTGCTGGGCATCAAACTGACCACCGTACGCACCCACATCCACCACGCCCGCCGGCGTCTGGCCAAGCAGCTCGATCTGCGCGCCCCGGACTGCGAGGACTGATCTGCACCGTGTCCCACCTGATGACGACGATCGACGATCTGCTACGCGACGCGCGCGTCCTGGCCGACGATTACTGCGACTACCAGCCCCCGGCCGTGGAACTGCGGCTCGCCCGCGCGCTCGCCCGGCGGGCGATGCGCGCCGAGTACCCGGAGAGCACACGCCCCGCGGCGGCCGCGCCCAACCGCGGCTCGGAACCCGAACAGGCCCGGCACGAGCTGGACCTGACCTGCACGCTCGTATTGAACTGGCCGCAGGCCGCGGCGAGCTTCGCGCGGCTGACCGAGACCCTCAACGACCCGGACGGCGCGCTGGTCTTCGCCTGCCTGCTGCACTTGACGGCCCGCGAGGAAGGCGCGCGGTTCTGGTGGAAGTTCGCCGCCGGCGCGGGCAATCCGACCGCGGCGTTCTGCCTCTACCTCGACCACCGCCGGCACGCGGAGTACCGCGACGCGGACTACTGGCGCCGGCAGTCCTCCTGCCTCAGGGTCAACCCCCTTCCGCGCAGCCGCGTGACCTGCGCGCCGGGCACCCTGCTGCCGCGCAGGGAACTGCGTGCGCTGCTCGCCGAATGCCACGAGGGCCGGCACCCGCAGTTGCCGCCGCCGATCGAACGCGCGATCAGCCGGCTGCCTGTCGCCGACGACGAGTGCTTAGACGGGGAGGTTCCCACACCGTCGAGGAACCTGGTGACCACGCTCAGTGGCGACGGCCGGCCGCGCGGCGGCGGCGCGGGGTAGCGCCGGCCCGGCCGAGGGCGGCCGGCGCGATCAGGGCCGGCGGCCCACGGCGGCGTACATCGAGTAACGCGCCGCGTCCCCGTCCAGCGGATCCAGCGGCGCGGGTCGACGCCGAGCCCGGCCAGCAGTGCGACGACGCGGCGCAGGAACGCCCGGTTCGCCACGGCGAACGTTCGCGCGTCCGGCCACGCGGCCATCGCCTGCTCGGCAAGCGCTCGATCGGCGGCGAAGTTGTGTGATCCACCGAGGTGGTAGTCGTACATGCATGCGGGCCGCGGACGGCGTCTCGATATCGACCTCGTCCGGTGCCCAGGCCAGCCGTCCCTGCGCCGGAACAGCTGAATGATCTACCGACTCGAACGCCGACGAGTAGGCTGAGCCTGAATGGCGGCAGTCTGATCACAAGGGGGTGGCGTGGTGGAGCAACTCGTACCTCTGTCGGGGCCCGAATCCCGTGACGGCGGTCGGACGCTGCGGGCGCCGTCACGGATCCGCGGCAGGCTCCGGGCATTGTGGTGGGCCTCGGTACCGGTCTGGTCGCTGGGCCTGCTCTCGTGCGTGCCCTTCTTTCGGCGCGCAGTCACCAGCAGGCGCGCGCGTGACTGGGGCATCACCGCCGCTTACCTCGCCGCGACGCTCGTCGAGATCGTTTTCATCGCCGCGGCGGGAGATCCGTCGAAGGCGAACGGTTACCACGGGAACCTCGGCGACATAGCCGGCGCGACGGCCATGCTGCTCATGGGCGTCGGGGGAGTGCACGCCTGGGTCGCCTTCCGGGGCAACGCGCAGCCCGCCATCGGCGCGCCCCCATCGCTGCACGACGCGAATCGCCTCGCCGTGACCGCGGCCACCGAAGCCGCCAAGCGGCGAGTCGAGGCTCGGCAGATCGCACAGTCGAACCCGGTGTTGGCCCGGGATCTGCGCGTCGGGCGGCCCGACCTTCCCCGAGCCTTCGACGACGGCGGCCTGATCGACGTCAATCACGCCTCGGCCGCTCTGCTCACCCAGATCCTCGGCTGGAGCGCGGGCGAGGCCGGAAAGGTCATCGAGGCCAGAGAACGGGCCGGCGGCTTCCAGAGCGTCGCCCCAGATCACCGACCCGCTCAACCACACCACCAAGTACCTGTACGACCAGCTCGGCGACCTGGTGCAGACCACCGACCGCAACGGCGGCCTGACTCAGGCCACATACGACACCAACGGCGAGCGGCTGGCGCTTACCGACCCGACCGGCGCGCAGACTCAGGCCACGTACGACTGGATGGGCCGCCGAAGCACGAGCACCGTGCTCGACCGGTATCCGACCACGACATCGGTCTCGACATACAACTACACGGCGTCGTCCAGCGACCCGGGCGGAGCGTTCCTGTCGTCTACCGTCACCCAGGACGGTGCGACCACCTCCTACGGTTACGACAACACCGGCGAGCAGACTCAGATAACTGACACCGCCGACAACACCAGCAAGACGGCCTATGACTTCCTCGGCCGCCCGGCCACCAACACCCTGCCCGACAACAGCTCCACCACGCTCCAGTACGACGCCGCCGGCGACCTGCTGCAGACCCAGGCCAAGGACCCGAGCGGCACGGTGCTGATCACGACGTCAGCCACCTACGACGCGGACGGCAACCGGCTGTCGGCCGTCGACGAGCTCCAGCACGCCAGCACCTTCACCTACAACGCCGACGGCGAGCTGACCCAGGAAGTCCAGCCGGTCACCGCCGGCTCCTCGGTCACCATCAGCTTCGGCTACGACGCGGCCGGTAACCGCACCCGCTACACCGACGGCCGCGGCAACAACTGGATCTACACCTACAACCCGTGGAACCTGCAGGAGTCGGTGATCGAGCCGACCACGTCGACGTACACCACTGCCGCGCAGTCCACTGTCACCACCGCCTACGACGCGGACGGCCGCCCGGTCACCCAGACACAGCCCGGGGGCGTGAGCATCACCGCCGGGTACGACAACAACGGCAACCTCACCAGCCAGTCCGGCAGCGGGGCCGACGTCGCCACGGCGAGCCGCACGTTCGGCTATGACGGCGACGGCCGGATCACCTCCGCGTCCACCACCGCGGTCGGTACCTCGGGCAGTGCCGGCTACCAGCCGGCGACCTCGGAGACCTACACCTACAACGACCGCGGCGAACTGCTCACGGCCTCCGGCGCGGCAGGCTCATCCAGCTTCAGCTACAACGCCGACGCGTTGATGACTCAGCGCAATGATGCGGCCGGTACTACCAGCTACGGTTACAACGGCGCCGATCAACTGTCTACAGTCACCGACGCGACTACGAACACGATCGCTCAGTACACGTATAACACGCTCGATCAGGTCAAGCAGATCCAGTACGGCACCGGTGGCAACCTGCGCCAATTCGGTTACAACACTCTGCACCAGCTGACCGGCGACACGCTCACCAACGCCGCGGGCACCACCACCCTGGCCGCCATCAACTACGGCTACGACAACAACGGGAACCTGACTTCGAAGACCACCACCGGGTTCGCCGGTGCCTCCTCGAACACTTACTCGTACGACTTCGCGAACCGCCTTACCTCGTGGATCTCGGGCAGCGCCACCACGAACTACGCCTACGACGCGTCCGGCAACCGCACCCAGGTAGGCGCCAACGTCTACGCCTACGACGCCCGCGACGAGCTGACCGGCGACGGCGTGAATACGTACACTTACACGGCCCGAGGTACGATGTCGTCGCAGACTTCCGCCAGCGGCGTGGTGAACTACGCCTCCGACGCATTCAACCAGCAGATCAGTGTCGGCGCCCAGTCATACGGCTACGACGCCTCCGGGCGCGTGATCACCGACACCTCCAGTGGCGGCGGCACCCGCACCCTGCAGTACAGCGGCACCGGCAACGACGTCGCCTCTGACGGGGCCGACACCTACGCCTGGGATCCGTCCGGCGCGCTGGTCGGCATCGGTGCGGCGGCGAGCGGCGGCGGCACCACGCCCGGCAGTGGCACCCTCGCCTATACCGACCAGCACACCGACGTGGTCGGCGACTTCACCGCGACCGGGACCGCGCTGTCCGGATCCACCGCCTACGACCCGCTCGGCAATGTCCTGACCAGCAGCAACCGCCTCGGATCGGTCGGATACCAGTCCGCCTGGACCGACAACGCCACCGGCAAGGCCAACATGGCCGCGCGCTGGTACAACCCGGCCACCGGCCAATTCATGAACAAGGACACCGCGCAGGTCAGCCCGGTGCCGAACAGCGCTCAGGCGAACCCGTTCGCCTATGTCGGTGACGACCCGCTCACCGCCACCGACCCGACCGGCCACTGCGGCGGCTTCTTCGGCTGGGTCTGCTCCGCCGCCTCGGCGGTCAACCGGGACATCATCCAGCCCGCCTGGCACTGGACCGATCGCAACATCGTCCAGCCGGTCGAGCACGCCGCGGAAAAGGCCTACCACTGGGTCAAGAACGGGTTCGAGGATCTTATGCGCGGCTTCGCCACCGCCCTGCACGCCCTTCAGGACGCCTTCGCCTACGCGCAACGACAACTCGCGGCGCTGGAACGCAAGCTCTACTCCGCCGGGAGGCGGGTCTACCACCAAGCGGTCAAACGTGCGCGCGCGGTCGTGCACGTCGTGACCACGGCCTACCACAGGACGATCAGCGCGGCGCATAAGGCGATCTCTTCCACCGTGACCTTCGTCAAGCACCACGCGGCCGCGATCACCTCGATCGTCGTCGGGGCCGGTGTGTTCCTCGGCTGCTCCGCGCTCACCGGCGGCATCGGCGCCATCGGCTGCGCAGCGCTCGCCGGAGCCGCGTCCAGCGCCGTCTCGTACAGCATGACCTGCGGCCAGAGCAAGTCGGGCTGCACCGCTCTCGGCGCGGTCGAAGCCATCGGCATCGGCGCGGTCGGCGGCGCGGTCGGCGGGGCCCTGGCCGGGCCGCTCGGCGGCAAGCTGGTCAGCGAGGCCCTCGACGGGGTCCTGCCCGACGTCGCGGGCTCGGCCCTGGTCGGCGGATTCTCCGGCGGCGGAGCCGGCGCGACGAGCGGAGCACTCGGCTACGCCGCCGGTTGCGGTTCAAGCCGAGAGGGCTGCTCGTGGTCCGGCCTCGGCTCGGCCAGCCTGCACGGTGCTGAACAGGGCGCAGCCACCGGTGGTATCGCTGGAGCCGTCGCCCCCGTCGCGGGCCGCGCGATCTCCAGCCTGCGCGGCGGGTGCCACAGCTTCACCGGCAACACCCCGGTCCTGCTGGCCGACGGAACCACCAAGCCCATCGACCAGATCAAGGTCGGCGACCGCATCACCGACGCGGTGCCCGGCGAGATGAACAACCAGGCTCACACCGTCAGCGCAGTGATCGTCACGGCCACCGACCACGACTTCGCCGACGTCGCCGTCACCCCGACCCGGGCCGCGCAGGGCGAGAACGCCCGGCAGGGCAGGATCAAGTCGACGCTCAGCAAGGCCGCCGTCGGCCTGGCCGCCGCCCTGGTCGCCGTAACCGGCACCGCCACAACCGCGAGCGCGGCTACGCGCCAGCCGGCGACCGTGGCAGTGACTAACGCATCCGCAGCCAGCGCAGACGTGGCCGCGCACGGCGGCACACTGACGACGACCTTCCATCACCCGTTCTACGACCTGACCCAGGCCGCGTTCGTCGAGGCACAGCACCTGCACGCCGGCGACGTCCTTCAGACCCCCACCGGCACCGCCGAGGTGACCGCGGTCCGCCTCTACCACGCGAACACCACCACCTACGACCTGACCATCGGCGCCCTCCACACGTACTATGTTCTTGCGGGCAGTGTCGCAGCACTCGTACATAACTGCGGGAATGGCGGAGAGGGGGCTGCTGCTAGCGAGCCGGAGGTAACGCCGTACTCGATTTACCGCACCCCTCACAGCTCCGACCTTGACCCAATGCCGGGACTGTGTCGATAAAGGTGGGGACCAGTGGAGAGGACTGATTCCTATGACTATCGACGTTGTTGATGTGGAAGGTCCGGTTGTGGTAGAGAGCGCCGAGGCGATCACTACCATCGAGGCGGAGGCCGGGATGTCGGGAGCGGACCTGACGGACCTGCTCGATGCGCGGGCCATCGCACAGCTGGCCGAGCGGGCCAGGCA
>NZ_JAGSXH010000230.1 GCF_018283645.1 Actinocrinis puniceicyclus
GAGACAGGGCGTACGGGGAGGGTTACGTCAACGGGTACGGGGCGCGGCCGGGCGCGGGTACGGCGGTGCCGGGGCAGCGGTTCGACGCGTCGCCGTTCGATTCGGGTTTCACGCGGCAGGGCCGGCGGTTCGATCCGCGTGAGCAGCCGCGGGCGGGTGGTCACGAGGGCGTGGGCGAGGCTCCGGCCGGGTTCGAGCACGGCGGGTTCGATCCGGGGGCTTCGGGCGCGGGTTTCGAGTCGTCCGGGTTCGAGCGGCAGCAGGGTTTCCAGGGGCCTGGCGGCGATCGGCAGGGTTTCCAGGCGGCGGGCCGCGGCGGGCAGCAGGTGCCGCCGCCGGGGTTCGACGCGCCGACGACGGAGTTTCGTCCGGGTCCGATGTTCGACGAGCCGACGCTGCGGTTGGGTGGTTCGGCGGCCGGTGTGCCGGGGGTGAACGGGCGCGGTCCGGTGTTCCCGGCGGGTCAGGTTCCGGCCAACGGTGCGGCGGCGCAGGGTGCGGGGCCGGGTGCGGGGCCGGGTGCGGGCGCGAGTCAGCGTCCGTCGATGTCGGGGCCCGGCACCTGGACGGCGGCCGCGCCTCCTGCGCGCGATCCGCAGCTCGGGCCGCAGCAGGCGCGGCAGCAGGAGGGCGGCGCGGAGCCTGCGCCGCAGGGTCCTGTTTCACCGGTGGGCGCGCAGCAGGGCCCGGGCGTCGGGTCCGCGCCTTCGGGTACGGGGCAGTTCGCCGTGGCGCCGCCGGTCGCCGGGCAGTCGGGTACGGGGCAGACGCCGGTGGCGCAGCCGCAGCCGCAGCCGTCGGTGTCCGGGATTCCGCGGGTGCCCTCGCCGACGGCGGCGGGTCCGCGGCCGGCGTTGCCGGATGAGCCGCTGCCCACGCCGCCGCCGCTGCCGACGCGTCCGCCGCGGGCGGAGCGCCAGGCACAGGCCGCGGCGGCGCAAGCACAGGCGCAGGCCGCTGCGCGGCAGCAGCAGTCGCCGGTGCAGCCGGCCGGGCCGGCCCAGCAGCAGCGGGTGGCGGCTCAGGGTGCTGCCGCCGCCGCGCAGCCGGTCGCTGCGGCGCGCGAGACGTTGACTCCGCCGCGGCGCGCCGCGGCGCAGCCGCAGACCGCGCAGCAGCCGGCTGGTGCGGCCGCCGTGGGTACGCAGCAGCATGCGGATGATTTGAGCAGCGAGCGGCTGCGGTCTGTCGCGCCGGTTCCGGCGGGGCGGGTCGCGGCGCCCCAAGGCGTGGCGCCCGCCGCGGCGGGCGCGCCCGGGCAGGAGGACGACGCCGAGGAGATGGTCGTGCCCTGGCAGGCGGCGCCCGCCGAGAGCGCCGAGAGCGCCGCCGATCCCGAGGCAGCGCAGCCGTCTCACCAGCCGCAGCAGGCACACCCTCAAGCTCAGCCACAGCCTCAGCCCCAACCGCAGCCGGTTCAGCCACAGCCTGCTGCGCCGCAGCAAGCCGCACCGGCAGCGGCCGCCGTGGCGCAGCAGGCTGCGCCGCAGCCGGCCACTCAGCCTCAGCCTCAACTGGTGCAGGATGGCGGGCATGGGCAGCCGCACGCCTCGGCACGTCCGGTGGCGGTGGCCGGCAGCGCGCCGGCCGCGCACACCGCCGCTCCCAGCCGGGCCGAAGCCGCAGCAGCCGGCCCCCTGCCGCAGCAGCAGCAGCAGCCGCCGCCAGCCCAAGTCCCCGCCGCGCCCCAGACGCCGGAGCCGGCAGAGGCAGCGGCCGCAGCCGCCCCGCCGCAAGCCGCGGTCGGCGCTGTGCCCGTTCCGCGCGGTACGCGCCGGCGCGTGGCAGAACCAGACCCGGCGCTCCCGCAGGAGCAGGAGCCGCAGCAACAGCCGGCCGCCGAGACACTGGAGCACGGCCAGAGGCAGACCCACGGTGTTCCCGCGGCCGCCGCGACGAGCACCGCCCAGGCCGCTGCACCGCGGCAACAGCCGGCCACGCCGCAACAACAGCAGCCGGCCCGTCAGCCGCAGGAACACCGGCCCGCGCAGGGCGCGCCCGTGGACGTAGACGTAGACGTGGATGTGGACGTGGACGAGGGCGCCGATGGCGCGGCGCGGCGCGCCCCCGCCTACGACGAGGATGCGCTCGCCGCGGTCTACCGGGTCATCCACGAGCGGCGGGACGTGCGCAACGACTTCCTGCCGGACGAGGTCTCCACCGAGGTCCTCACCCGCATCCTGGAGGCCGCGCACACCGCGCCCTCGGTCGGTTTCTCCCAGCCGTGGGACTTCCTGGTCATCCGCGACGAGGCGATGCGCCGCAGCGTGCACGACCTGGCGGTGCGCCAGCGCCGCGCGTACGCCGCCTCGCTGCCCAAGGCCCGGGCCCGCGCGTTCGCGGCCCTGAAGATCGAGGCGATCCTCGACACCCCGGTCAACATCGTGGTCACCTGCGACCCGACCCGCGGCGGACGGCACACCCTCGGGCGCTACACCCAGCCGATGATGGCGCCGTTCTCCTCGTGCCTGGCGGTGGAGAACCTGTGGCTGGCCGCGCGCGCCGAAGGGCTCGGGGTGGGCTGGGTCTCGTTCTTCGACGAACGGGAACTGTCCGCGGTGCTCGACCTGCCGGACCACCTGCAGGTCGTGGCGTATCTGTGTGTCGGGTACGTCGCGGCGTTCCCGCCGGAGCCGGAGCTGGCCGGCGCGGGCTGGGCCAAGCGCCGCCCGCTGGCGTGGGCGGTGCACGAGGAGCGCTTCGGGCGGCGCGCGCTGCCCGGCGAGGCGCCGATCTCGCTGCTGAGCGAGACGATCGACGCGATCCGCGGGCTGGACCCGCAGGCGCTGGCCGCGGCGCGCGACCGCCAGGCGCGCATGACCAAGCCGCCCGGTTCGCTCGGGGTGCTGGAGGCGGTCTCCGAGCAGTTGGCGGGTCTGTCGGGGGTGTGCCCGCCGCCGCTGCCGGAACCGGCGGCGCTGGCGGTGTTCGCCGCGGACCACGGGGTGCACGCCCAGGGTGTCACGCCGTGGCCGCAGGAGGTCACCGCGCAGATGGTGGCGAACTTCCTGGCCGGTGGCGCGGTGGTCAACGCGTTCGCCAAGCAGGTCGGCGCCGAGGTGTGCGTGGTGGACGTGGGTGTGAACGCGGATCTGGCGGCGCGCACCGGGCTGATCCCGCGCAAGGTGCGCTACGGCACCGCGGACATGACCCAGGGCCCGGCGCTGACCCGCGAGGAGGTGGTCGCGGCGCTGGAGGCCGGGATCGAGACGGCGCGCGACCTGGTGGCGGCCGGCAACCGGTGCCTGCTGACCGGGGACATGGGCATCGCGAACACCACGGCGTCGGCGGCGTTGATCGCGGCGTTCACCGGGGCGTCGGCGGCGCAGGTGACCGGGTACGGGACCGGGATCGACGAGCAGACGTACGCGCACAAGGTGGAGGTGGTGGGTGCGGCCCTCGAGCTGCACCGGCCCGACCCGCAGGACCCGGTCGGGGTGCTGGCGGCGTTCGGCGGGCTGGAGCACGCGGCGCTGGCCGGGTTCATCCTCGGTGCGGCGGCGCTGCGGGTGCCGGTGCTGCTCGACGGCGTGATCGCCGGTGCGGCTGCGCTGGTGGCGCAGGCGCTGAGCCCGGAGGTGACGGTGGCGTGCGTGGCCGGGCACCGTTCGGCCGAGCCGGGGCACGCGCTGGCGCTGGAGGCGCTGGGGATCGTGCCGCTGATCGACCTGGAGCTGCGCTTGGGCGAGGGTTCGGGTGCGGCGCTGGCGCTGCCGCTGGTCGCCGCGGCGGTGCGGGCGCTGCGGGAGGTGGCGACGTTCGACGACGCGGGGGTGGCGGACGCGACCGACGCGGTCGTGGTGCCGCCGACGGAACGAGAACGTGCGTGAGCGTCGGGCCGGTGCCCGGCGCGCCCGGCCGTCCGGATGCCGGACGGCCGGGGCATGTTCCGGCCGGTCGTGATGCGCTGAACGCTGTGCCGAACGCCGCGCAGCAGTCCCACACAGTGTCCGAGAACGCTCAACCGGATCCGTATCTGGCCGGGTTGCGCCTGGCCGGGCGCCGGGTGGTGGTGGTCGGCGGCGGAGCGGTGGCCGCGCGCCGCGTCGCGGGGCTGCTGGGCGCCGGGGCGCGGGTCGAGCTGATCGCGCCGCAGGTCACCGCGGCGCTCGACGCGCTGGCCGGCTCCGGGCGGGTGGCCTGGGCGCGGCGGCCGTATCGGGCCGGTGATCTGGAGGGCTGCTGGTACGCGGTGGCGGCCACGGACGATCCGGCGGTCAACGCCGCGGTCGGCGCGGAGGCCGAGGCCGCGCGGATCTTCTGTTCGCGAGCCGACGACGCGGCGTCCTCCACCGCGTGGACGCCGGCGGTCGGGGCGCACGCCGGGGTGCAGGTGGCGGTGCTCAGTCCGGGGGTGTTGCACGGCGGGGATCCGCGCCGCTCGCAGCGGGTGCGCGACGCGGTGCTCGAGGGTCTGCGCGAGGGCACGCTCAATGCGCCGCGGTTCCGGCAGCGGCCGGCG
>NZ_JAGSXH010000231.1 GCF_018283645.1 Actinocrinis puniceicyclus
GGCCGGGCCAGGGCCGGGGGCGCCGCGGGATGTCGGCGGGGATCGCGTCGAGGCCCAGGTCGGGGTTCAGGGCGCGCACGCCGGCGGTGGGCGGCAGCGTCGCGGTGTGCAGGGCGTACAGGGCGCGCAGCAGGCCCGCGCCGCCCGCGGCCGCGAAGGTGTGGCCGAACGCGGCCTTCGCGGTCCCGATGTGCAGCGGTTCGGTGCGCCGCGCGGCGCCGTACACGCGCGCGGTCGCCTCGATCTCGACCCGGTCCCCGACCCGGGTGCCGGTGCCGTGCGCCTCGAGATAGCCGACCGCGCCGGGATCGAAGTCGACCTGTTCGAACGCCTGGCGCAGCGCGCGCTCCTGGCCGTCCGGGTCGGGTGCGATCAGGGACTTGGCGTCGTTGGACGCCCCGCAGCCGCGGATCAGGCCCAGGGCGTGCTGCCCGTCGCGCCCCCGGTCGCTCTCGCGCCGCAGCAGGAACAGGGCGCAGCCGTCACCGGGGGTGAAGCCGTCGGCCTGCTCGCCGAACGGGGTGATCCGGGTGGGCGAGAGCAACCCGAGCGCGGAGCACAGCACCAGGTCGCGGGTGTTGCACGGCAGCTCGACTCCGCCCGCGATCGCGTAGTCGACCGCGCCGCATCGCAGGGCGCTGACGGCGATGTCGAGAGCGGCGAGCGAGGAGGCGCAGGCGGCCTCGACCACCATCGGCACCGCGTCCAGGCGGTGCTCGTTGGCGATCAGGGCCGCGGCGCCGCTGGCCAGGTAGCCGTCCAGGGTGACCGGCCCGAGCGCTTCCGCGGCGGGTGCGTAGCGCTCCCGGACGAGTTTGACCACGGCTTCGCGCTCGTCGGGGCTCAGCCCGCGCAGCCCGGTCAGTTCCCTGACGGCCTGCTCGATCTCGGGCAGCGCCAGGTCGGCGTGCGCGCGCCGCTCCCGGGACAGGCTCAGCGTGCTGCCGATCACGATCAGCCCTCTGCCGCGCAGGCCCGCGCCGTACGGCTGCGCGGTCCCCCCGCCGCGTGCGGCGAGGAGTTGTTCGGCCACGTCGAGCACGAGGCGCTGGGCGGGATCCATCGCCGCGTAGCGCCGGGGAATGATCGGGCGTCCTCGCGGAGGCTGCTCGGGCGGCGTGACCGGCGCGCCGAGCCCGGTGTAGGTGTGCGCGAGCCCGGCGCTGCCCGGCCGCAGGTACAGATCGCGGTCCAGCAACCGGTGTGGCAGTTCGCTGATGTGATCGCTCGCCTGGAGGGCGGCGCGCCAGAACTCGTCCGCGTCGCCGGTGTCGGCGAAGCGCCCGGCCGCGGCGATCACGGCGATCGGCTCGTGGTGCGCCGCGGGCTGCGGGGCACCGGCGCCGGCGGGCCGGGCGGCGCGGGCCGGCGTGTACTCGTCGAGCAGCAGGTAGCTCAGCGTGCCGGTGAAGGAGGACCCGACGACTGCGGCGCGGCGCGGCAGGTCGGCTTCGGGACGCGGCCACGGCTCGGCATCGCCGGTGAACCGGAACGCGGTGCCGCTCAGGTCCAGCGACTGCGCGTGCGCGCAGGCGGCGTGCGCGGGCAGCCGCCGGTGGTGCAGGGCGAGAGCGGTCTTGGCGACGGAGGCGAGGCCCGCGTTCGCCATGGTGTGGCCGAGCCGGTCCTGCGCGCTGCCCAGCGACACCGAACCGGGCGGGCGGTGCGCGAACGACGCACCGAGCGCCTCGATGTCGGCGCGGGCGAGCCGGGCGATGCCGGCCGTGGCGCATTCGAGGTACTGGATCGACGCGGGCGGCACCCCGGCGGCCTCGTGCGCGGCGGCGGCCGCCTGCTGCCGGCGCGCGACCGAGGCCGAGTAGCGCAACACCCCGGGGCGCCCGTCGTGCACCAGCGCGCATTCGCGGACGAGGGCATAGATTCGGTCGCCCTCGCGCTCGGCGGCGCAGAGCGGCTTGAGTAGCAGAGCGCTGACGCCTTCGCCGAGCCGGAGGCCGTATCCCGCCGCGGTGAACGGGTGCGCGTCGCCCTGGATCAGGCCCTTGGCTTCCAGGGCGTGCTCCAGCAGTGCGCTCTCCCGCCGGTGCCCGGCCACCACCAGCGCGGCGTGCGCCAGGCCGGAACGCAGGCTGTTGACTGCGGCGGCGAGGGCGGTGAACGAGCCGGCGTCCGCGGATTCGACGGCGACGGTGCGGCCGTGCAGCTTGAACGCCCCGGCGATGCGGGCCGGAATGCTGCTGGGCATCTCGCCGACCCGGTCGTGCGGCGAGCCGCCCAGGCGCCGGGTGAGCAGCTCGCGCAGTTCGTCCGCCGCGCCGCGGGCGCCGGTGCCGGGCAGCGGCGCGTGCGCGCCGGACAACGCGGCCTCCAGATCGGCGGCATAGCGCACGGCCTCGATGCGCAGCGCGTTGGCGAGCTGGCGGTCCAGCCCGAAGCCGGCGGCGCACAGCACGTCCACGCGTTCGCCGGGCCGGGCGCGACGCGGATCGCGGCCCGCGTCCGCGAGACACCGGGCGGCCGCCTCCAGCATCAGCAGCTGCATGCGGTTGAGCGAGCCGCGCTGCGCGGGCGGGATGCCGAACCGGGCCAGGTCGACGTCGAGGTCGTCGAGTCCTGATGCATCGGGACCGCCCCCGGGGCCGGCCGCGGCGCAGCCGCAGTCCGTCTCGCGGCGCGAGAGCAGGTTCCAGAACTGCTCGGCGCCGCGGGCCCGCGGGTAGAGCGCGGCGATCCCCACGATCGCGATCGGTTCCGGGGCGCGGCTGCCGCGGTCCGGGCCGGGCGGCGGATAGGGTTGCATGGCTCGGCGACTCCCGCGGTCAAGACACGTCGGTTGGCTTGTGGCCGGGTCCGGCCGGACGCGGCCGGAGCCGGGCCGCCGGATATACGGGTTCGATCACAACGCGGGCGGGCCAGCGTGCGCGGCGGCCGGGCGCGGCGGGCCTGGAAGTGCAGGAGACTCGGTGATCTCGGGCCGGCTCGGTCAGTCTCGCGGCGGCCGCTGACCGGCCGCTGACGGTCCACTGACGGGCTGCTGACCGGCCGCTGACCGGTCAGCCACGCGGCGGCCCGCTAGGCAGTGTTGGGGAATGCCTCAAGGGGCGAATCCGAAAAAGCGGCGGTCGAATCGTTGCCTTGATACATTCCCCAACACCGCCTAAGGCCGGTTTCGAGTTCGGATCATGGCGAATCGGCTGATCATATTCCGAACTCGAAACCGGCCCTAAGCCCCGGCCACCGGGACGCCCGTGACCTCCTGGACCGCGTCAGGGATCTGCATCACTTCGAGACCGCCGCCGAGCCCGGAGATCAGCCGGATGAAGTCGGCCCGCTCCTCCAGCTCCTGCACCGGGTCGATCAGTTCCTGGGCGCGCGTCCAGTAGTCGACCCGCTGGCGGCGCGCGTCGTAGAAGTAGCGGACGAAGGAGACGACGGTCTCGAAGAAGTCCCGGTAGCTGTGCTCGTACGCCTTCTGGTAGTCGCTCTCGCGCTGCGGATCGTCCAGGATCGCCCCGACCGTGGCCGCGGCGACCGACGCGCTCTTGAGCGCGAGCATGACGCCGGTGGAGAACAACGGGTCGACGAAGGCCGCGGCGTCGCCGACCATCAGGTAGCCGGGCCCGGCGAACCGCGTCGCCGCGTACGACCAGTCCTTGGTGACGCGGTAGTCGGCCACCCGCGTCGCCCCGGTCAGCAGGCGCTTGGCCTCGCCGGTCGATTCGAGGTTGCGCTCGAAGTACTGCTCCGGTGTCAGCCCGGACGCGGTGAACAGGTCGTTCGGGCCGACGAAGCCGACGCTGCGGGTGCCGTCCGCGAAGGGAATCACCCACACCCAGCCGTTGCCGTGGTACTCCGTCAGGATGTTGCCGCGGTCCTTGCCGGGGAAGTACTCCCCGCCCTGGAAGTAGGTCCACACCGCGATGTTGCGCAGGTCCTCGTGCCAGCTGATCAGGTTCTCGCGGTGCGCGAGCAGCTTGGACTGGCCGGAGGCGTCGATGACGTACCGGGCGCGCGCCTCGGTCAGGGCGCCCTGCCGGCCGATCCGGTAACGCACTCCGACGCAGCGGTCAGCTTCGAACAGCGCCTCGGTGACGTTGGCCTCCTCCAGCACGGTCGCGCCGAGTCCGCGCGCGTGCCCGAGCAACACGTTGTCGAACTCGGCGCGCTTGACCTCGTAGGCGTACTCGCACGGCCCGACCTCGCCGAAGTGGATGGTCCACAGGTCGCGCTCGGCGCCCCAGCGCAGGGTCGTGCCGTACTTGCGGATGAACTGCCCGTTCTCGATCAGCTCGCGCACGCCGAGTTCCTCCAGGACGGCGACGACGCCGGGCACCAGCGACTCGCCGACGTGGTAGCGCGGGAACTTCTCGCGCTCGAGCACCAGCACGCTGCGTCCGTGTTTCGCCAGCAGGCCGGCCGCGGTCGAGCCGGCCGGGCCGCCGCCGATCACGATGACGTCGTAGTCGTTTGTCATGACGAACACTCCTGGGG
>NZ_JAGSXH010000232.1 GCF_018283645.1 Actinocrinis puniceicyclus
ATGGTGTGCTGACCGGGTTGGCGCGGCAGTGTGTGGATGAGGATGCTGCGGTGTTCGCGGCGGCGTTGCGTGCGAAGAGGGATGAGGGGGAGGCGTTCGCGGGGTTCTTGGCGCAGGCGCATGTGGCTGGGGTTGAGGTGGACTGGCCGGCGTTCTATGCGGGTACGGGTGCGCGGCGGGTGGGCCTGCCTACGTACGCCTTCCAGCGGGAACGCTTCTGGTTGATGCCCGGCGCCAAGGCAGGCGACCCGGCCGCCGCCGGACTGGGCCGGACCGACCATCCGCTGCTGGCCGCCGCCGTCCGCGTCGGCGACCGCGACGACTGGCTGTTCACCGGCCGCGTGTCGCAGGAGTCTGTGCCGTGGACGCAGGACCACGGCGTGCTGGGCACGATCGTCGTGCCGGGTACCGCGCTGGTCGAGTTGGCCGTCGCCGCGGGCCGGCACGCGGGCAGCCCGGTGATCGAGGAACTGGTCCTGGAAACGCCGCTGACCCTCACCGACGACCTTGCCGTCCAGGTGCAGGTGACCGTCGCCGAGGCCGACGAGGACGGCCGCCGGGAAGTGGCGATCTATTCGCGCCCTGAATCCGGTGCGACGCAGGAGACGACCTGCCATGCGCGCGGCACGCTGGTTGCCGAGGAATCCGTTACGGCGTCGTGGATTCCGGCCGAGTGGCCGCCAGTCGACGCCGAGCCGATCGCGGTCGACGTGCTCCACGCACGGCTGGCCGAACTCGGCTTCGACTACGGCCCGGCCTTCCAGGGGCTGCGCGCCGCGTGGCGCGACGGCGACGAGGTCTACGCCGAGGTAGCGCTGCCCGACGACCATGCCGCGTCGGCCGCGGGCTACGGAATCCACCCCGCGCTGTTCGACGCGTCCCTCCACGGCGGCCTGGACTGGCTGGATCTGGGCGGCGGTTCGGCGCGTATTCCGTTCTCCTGGTCGGGCGTGCGGTTCGCGCACCGCGGTGCCGCCGCGGTGCGGGTGCGGATCGCGTCCGGCGGCGAGTCGACGCTGCGCGTGGACATCGCCAGCGAGCAGGACGAACCGGTCGCGCACGTGGCCAAGCTGGCGTTCCGCACGGTTGAGCAATCGCAGTTGGAAGGTGCGCAGCGCGAGCGGCAAAGCTCGCTGTTCGAGGTCAGCTGGACCGCGATCGCGCCCGAGGACGCGGGCGAACCAGCCACGGTAGCCGTTCTCGGCACACTGGACGGCTCGGCCGGCCACTTCGCGGATCTGGCCGCGTTGGAGCGGGCCATCGCCGAAGGGGCCCCGGCGCCGCAGGTGGTTGTGGCCGCGGTGGAGAACCCGCAGCTGGCCGGCGTAGCAGCGGCGCACGCGGTGACCACCGACGCGCTGGGCCTAGTGCAGCGGTGGCTGGCCAGCGAATGGCTGCCTGAGGCGCGCCTGGTCGTGCTGACCCGAAACGCAGTCGCGGTCGGCGACCAGGCGCCGGACCTGGCGCTTGCCCCGGTGTGGGGTCTGGTGCGCAGCGCGCAATCCGAGCACCCGGGCCGGTTCCTGCTGGTGGACGCCGATTCCGACACAGTCGACTGGAGCACGCTGGCCGGCCTGGACGAGCCGCAACTCGCGGTGCGCGACGGCAGGCTGCTCGCGCCACGCCTCACCAGGGTGACCGCGCCGGGCACGCAGGTGACCGCGCCGATCGACCCGGACGGCACGGTGCTGATCACCGGTGGCACCGGCGGGCTCGGGGCGTTGTTCGCCAAGCATTTCGCGCAGCACCTGGGTGCGCGGCGGTTGGTGTTGCTGAGCAGGCGCGGCACGGCCGCGGACGGCGTCGCCGAACTGGTCGCGCAGCTGGAAGGCCTTGGCGCACAGGCGACCGTGGTGGCGTGTGATGTCTCCGATCGGGATCAGCTTGCTGAGGTGATCGGGGCATTGGAACACCCTTTGACGGCCGTGGTGCATGCCGCGGGTCTGCTTGATGACGGTGTGTCGGAAGCGCTGACGTCCGAGCAGCTGGCCAGGGTGTTGCGGCCGAAGGTGGATGCGGCGCTGCATCTGCATGAGCTGACCCGCGACATGGAGTTGTCGGCGTTTGTGTTGTTCTCCTCGGTGGCGGCGCTGATCGGCAGCCCGGGTCAGGGTAATTACGCGGCGGCGAATGCGTTCCTTGATGCGTTGGCGGCTGCGCGGCGCGCCGAGGGGCTGCCGGCCAGTTCGCTCGCGTGGGGCCTGTGGGCCGGTGCCGGCATGGGCGCCGCACTGGACGAGGCCGAGTTGGCGCGCCTTGAGCGGATGGGCGCCGGTGCACTGTCGAACGAGCTGGGTCTGGCGTTGTTCGACGAGTCCCGATTGCTGGATGCCGCGTTGTTGGTGCCGGTGCGGCTGGAACTGGGCGTATTGCGAAACCAGGCTCGCGCTGGCCTGTTGCCCGCGCTGTTGCGTGGGCTGGTGCGGATGCCGGCGAAGCGGTCCGGCGGTGCCGGTCTGCTTGCGAAGCAGCTGGCTGATTTGCCGCAGGCGGATTGGGAGCGGGTCGCGCTGGAGTTGGTGCGCGGTCAGGTCGCGGCGGTCCTCGGCTATGCGTCGCCGGACGCGGTCGGCGCTGATCGGGCGTTCAAGGAGTTGGGCTTCGACTCGCTGAGCGCGGTCGAGTTGCGTAACCGGTTGACGCAGGCCAGTGGTGTGCGGCTGCCTTCGACGCTGGTGTTCGACCATCCGACGTCTGCGGCTGTGGCCCGGTTGCTGGTGGCGCAGGTGGGCGGGGTGGACCAGGCCGCTGCGGCCAAGCCCAAGCGTGTCAAGGTGAAGTCGGATGAACCGCTGGCGATCGTGGGTATGGCGTGCCGTTATCCCGGTGGCGTCGCGTCGCCTGCGGATCTTTGGCGGCTGGTGGCCGAGGGCCGCGACGCGATCGGCGGCCTGCCGACCGATCGCGGCTGGGACCTGGACCGGCTGTATGACCCGAACCCGGATGTGCTGGGCACGATCTATACCAAGGGCGGCGGTTTCGTCGAGGGCGTCGGCGACTTCGACGCGGGTTTCTTCGGGATCAGCCCTCGCGAGGCGCTGGCGACCGATCCGCAGCAGCGGTTGGTGTTGGAAGCGGCGTGGGAGGCGTTGGAGGACGCCGGCATCGACCCGGTCTCGTTGCGCGGCAGCGACACCGGCGTGTTCTGCGGCGTCGGTCCGTCGGACTATGCCGCGATGCCTGCCGGGATGCTTCCGGAGATCGAAGGGTTCCGGCTGACCGGAGCCACCACAAGCGTGGTGTCCGGCCGTATCGCCTACAGCCTCGGGTTGGAGGGCCCGGCGGTGTCGGTGGACACGGCGTGTTCGTCGTCGTTGGTGGCGTTGCATCTCGCGTCGCAGTCGTTGCGCTCGGGCGAGTGTTCACTGGCGCTGGCCGGCGGCGTGACCGTGCTGGCCGGGCCGTTCCTGCTGATGGAGTTCAGCCGGCAGAGGGGTTTGGCGCCGGACGGCCGGTGCAAGCCCTATGCGGCGGGCGCGGACGGTACGGGTTTCTCAGACGGTCTGGGGCTGGTGGTGCTGGAGCGGTTGTCTGACGCTCGGCGCAATGGGCACCAGATTCTGGGCTTGCTGCGTGGTAGTGCGGTGAATCAGGATGGTGCGAGTAATGGGTTGACTGCGCCGAATGGTCCCTCGCAGGAGCGGGTGATCCGGCAGGCGTTGGCGAACGCGGGTCTTTCGCCTTCTGATGTGGATGCGGTGGAGGGTCACGGTACGGGCACCAAGCTGGGTGACCCGATCGAGGCGCAGGCACTGCTGGCGACGTATGGGCAAGACCGCGAGAGTGGTCCGCTGCGGTTGGGGTCGATCAAGTCGAATATCGGCCACACGTCGGCCGCGGCGGGCGTGGCCGGTGTGATCAAGATGGTGCAGGCGTTGCGGCACGACCTGCTGCCCAAGTCTCTGAACATTGACACACCGTCCCCGTACGTGGATTGGAATGCAGGGGACATCAGGCTCCTGACGGAGGCTGAGCCGTGGCCTGCCAACGGTAGGCCGCGGCGGGCCGGTGTCTCCTCGTTCGGTGTCAGTGGCACGAACGCGCACGTGATTGTGGAAGAGGCGCCTGCCGAGGAGGTGGCGCCGGTTGCCGAGGCGGTCGCGCCGTCGGTTGTGCCGGTACTGGTTTCTGCGAAGTCGGATGTGGCGTTGCGGGGGCAGGCTGGGCGGTTGCGTGCGCATCTGTTGGCGCGGCCTGAGTTGGGTGTGCGGGATGTGGGGTTTTCTGCTGCGACGTCGCGTGCGCGGTTTGATCAGAGGGCTGCGGTGGTTGCTGGGGGGCGGGAGGATCTGCTTTCGGGTTTGGCTGCGCTTGAGCGTGGTGAGCCGGGTTCGGGTGTGGTGGCTGGTTCGGTTGTTGGGGGTAGGACGGCGTTTTTGTTTTCGGGTCAGGGTGCGCAG
>NZ_JAGSXH010000233.1 GCF_018283645.1 Actinocrinis puniceicyclus
GCGGAGATGTGTATAAGAGACAGGTCCGCGGTAGCTGAGTCGTCGAGGAAGCTGATGAGGTCGGACTGCATGGTCGCCCCGGACGGGATGGCATCCGCCGCCAATCCCAGGGCCGCGGTGGAGTCGGCGTTGCGGGCTTGGACGGCGTTGTTCAGGGTGGCGATGCCGGTGGCGGGGTCAAAGGCGCAAGCTTCGACGGACGGCACGGCATCTTGCACAGCGCGGCGCTGCTGGCTGCTGTCCTGCAGGATTGATACGAACGCACGCAGTTCGCCTACCTCGTCCAGGGTTGGGGACGGGCTGCCCGGGCTCGGGGCGGTAATATCCGGCGGAGATGGCGAGGGGCTGGGCGTGGGGGTGTCGGTGGCCGGGTCGAGCAGGGCGATTGTGGCGGACGGGGATGGATCGAGGGGCGACGGCGAGGCGCTCGGGGTGGTGGAGGCCGCTGTGTTCTGGCCCGGATGCGTGCCTCTGTTCATCGTCCAGACGATCGCTGCGGCGAGCAGTGCGAGCGTCGCGGTGATCAGGACAGCCCGGCCGCGTGTGCCCGGCGCCCGAGTGGCGGGGCCGGCGGTAGGCGGCTGATCGGGCTGGTGGAAGGCACGCGCGGACAGCGCGCCGGCTCCTCGGCCCGTGGCCGCCGCGAGCAGGCCGTGGAGTAAGGCGTTTGATCGCGTCGCGCCAGCGGCATTCGGATCCGCCTGCTGGCTGGGTGGCGGGAATGTGGCTTCGGGGCTGCCAGGTGCGTCGACGTGTCCGGGAGAGCTGGTCGGCGACGGTGGGAGAGCGAAGGGGGGCTTGGTCCGGACTGGCTGGCGCCGCAGGTAGTCGACCATGCTCGGGCCCGTGGGTAGCGGCCCGCTGTGCAGCGCGTCGGCGAGTTCGGTGGCGGTGGCGGGACGCCGGCCCGGGTCGCGCGCCAGGCACTGGTCGATCGCCATGATGAGCGCGGGTGGCAGATCGGTCCTAGTCCAGGGCGCGTGGTCCTCGGTGAGCATGTGGATCAGGAGTTGAGCGAATCCCGGCCCGGGGCCGGGGTCGAACGGGGGGCGCGCTTCTAGCAGGTAGTAGAGGGTACTGCCGAGGGAGTAGAGGTCGCAGCGTTCGTCGGCGTGGCCGTGTTCGAGTACTTCAGGGGCAGTGTGCAAGTGAGAGGCCGCACGCGTGCCCTGCTGGTGATCGTTTCCCGCGTGCAGGCAGGCGGTGTCCAGCCCGGCGAGGGCGGGTTCGCCGTCGGCACCGATCAGGATGTGGTGCGGCGTGACGGCGCCGTGCAGCAGCCCTGCCGTGTGCGCCGCGGCGAGCGCGCTGGCGATCTTCTGCCCGATGCGCACCACCTCGGGTGCGGGCAGCGCGCCGCGTCCCGCGACCAGGTCGCCCAGGGACCGGTGCTCGAAGTAGTCCATGGCCAGATGCGCGCGCCCGTGCCCGGTGAAGCGGTATTGCTGTACCAGGGCCAGATGGGGGTGCCTGGCCAGAGAGGCAGCGCGCCCGGCGTCGTGCTCAAATCGCTGCAGTAGCGCGGCGTCGCCGACCGTGATGACTTTCAGCGCCATCGTGCGGCCGTCGGTGTCTCGCACGGCGCGGTAGACCGTGCCCAGTCGACCCTCGGCGATCGGCGTGAGGCTGTGGTAGCCCGGCACTGCTTTAGGCTCGGTCATCGGTGGGCTGCCCCGTCGCGGCATGTCAGCGGCTCCACCGAGCGTCTCGCCCGACAGCCGAGCCGTTGCGGGAATCCGGGCGTCGGCCCGCGCTTCCGCTGGCGGCCTGCAACTTGGTAGCCAAGCCGTAGCCGCAGGCTCGCGGACATCCGTAACTCAGACCGGTGCGGCAATTAGGGCGGAGGCGTGTGACGCCGCGCGCAACGGCGGACCGGGCGGAGCAACTGCGCGCGAAACCCGGGGCGGCGTTGGGCAGATGCCGGGCGCGTGGTGAGGTGGGCTGGGTGCAGGGCATCACATCCGCCTTCTGTCACGACTTTCCCAACACGGCGCCTAACCGGCGGGCGTCATCGTACTCTTCCATAGCCGGACACGGCGCCGATTCGGCGATACCCTGTATCAGCGGTCAGCAATCAGGACTCGAACAAACATTCCGGGAGGTCGGCGTGGTGCTGTCGGTAGCGTGTACGTTGCGCGGCCGACGGCGCGGCATCGACTGTGCGAATCCCCCGATCCCTAGCGGCATCGACAACAGGGTCCACGGTCCCGCGCGGCGGAGGGCCGTTGTTTCCCGCGTTGTCGCGGTTCTCTCATGGCGGGACTGTCTCCGCGTGAGGGCGCTGTGCGAACGGCGGCGCGGGCGGTGCTGCGGACCGTGCGCATCGAACAGCAGACGCGTCTGTGGCGGCAAGCAGTTATGGGCAGTGCGGCCGTCGTCCGGCGGCTTGGTCGTGTATCGGCGAACTAGAGGAGTGGTCATGGCGAATGTGAATGTGACCTACGAAGAGATGCGCGCGGCGGCGTCGCAGCTGAACAAGGGCATGTCGGACATCGACAGCACGCTGCAGTCCTTGCAGACGCTGGTGAACCAGCTGGTGGGCGGCGGGTATGTGACCGACCGGTCCAGCCAGCAGTTCGAGGCCTCGTACCAGGAATTCACCAAGGGCGCATCCCAGGTGATGCAGGGGCTCGGAGGCATGAGCACCTACTTGACGAAGGCGGCCGACGCGTTCGAGCAGGTCGACACCCAGCTGGCTTCGCAGCTGCACCAGCACTGACCGGAGCGGCGTGATTCGGAGCATGCCAGGGATGGGCGCGGCGGACGGGCGGGATTGCCGGTGCAGCTGTTCGTGACGGTCGCGCACCCCGCCTCGGCCGCGTCGGTCGACCTGCTGGTGGACACCGCGGAGAGCACCCCGGTCGCTGAAGTAGACGCCATGTTGCGGGCGCAGCTCGGCCTGCGGTCCACAGCTGGCGAGGGCATGGTGCTGTGCGCGGACGGCGCCGCCTTGGACCCCGACGAGGGATTCGGCGCGGCGCCAGTACGCGACGGCAGCGTCCTGTCCTGGCAGGCGCCTCCGATGCCCGCGGCCGAGCCCGGAGTGTCCGGCCCTACGTCGTTGGTCGAGGTCCGCGTGGCTGGCGGCCCGGACGCGGGCGCGGTTTTTCCTCTCCCGGCGGGCGTGTTCGTGCTCGGCCACGGTGCGCCGCGCCGCCTGCGCGTGCTCGATCCGACGCTGGGCGAGGCAGCGGTGGGCATCGAGGTCGAGTCGAACAGGCGGTGCGCCGTCTACCCGGCGCGCGGCGTGCGTGCGCTGCTGGACGGCGCGCCGATCGCCCCCGGCCACACCTGGACGCCCGGGGTGCTGCTGTCCGCTGGTGGCAGCGCCTTTGAGCTGGCCGCGCCGACCGCTCCCGACGCGGTGGTGCACCCCAGCGAGGACGGCACGGGGCTGGACTACAACCGTCCCCCGCGGCTGCTGCCTCCCGACACCACCGCACTGTTCGCGCTGCCCGCTCGGCCCGCACCGCCGGACCGCCGCCCGCTGCCGCTGGTCATGGCGCTCGCGCCGATGGCCCTGTCCGCAGTACTCGTTGTGACTACACACCGGCTCGAGATGGCGGCCTTCGCGCTGCTCGGTCCGATGGTGTTCATCGGCAACGCTCTTACCGACCGCCGACATGGCACGCGCGCCTACGCCAAGGCGCTGGGCGACTACCAGCGGCGGCGCGCGGCGGTGGAGATCGACGCGCGTCAGGCGCTGGACCGGGAGATCGCGGCGCGCCGATCCGCCCCGCCCGACCCCGGCGTGGCGCTGGCCAGCGCAAGCGAGCCCGGCCGCAGGCTGTGGGAGCGGCGCCGCACCGACACGGACTTCCTCCAGCTACGCGTCGGCACCGCGCACCTGCCCGCGCAGGTCGTGCTGGAGGGCGAGAGCGAGGACGGCCAGCCACGGGGCGAGCCGTGGCTCGCGGCGGACGTGCCGATGGCGGTCGGCCTGCGCGAGCGCGGCGTGCTGGGCATCGCCGGACCAGTCGCGCAAACCCGGGCGCTGGGCCGGTGGATCCTAGCCCCGTAGTTCGCATGTAGCGATTTGGGCTGACTGGACGTCGAAACGGCGGACGGCGGGGGGTGGCTGGGTGTTGGCTGTCGGGTATGTCGAAGGGTTCGAAGTCGCCGAGGGCGCGGACGG